>CANRAJ010000024.1 GCA_947628545.1 uncultured Bacilli bacterium
CCAACATATACCACCTTTAGTGATGTATTAGTTTTTGATCGAGCATTAACGGCTGAAGAAATAAGTAAAAATTATCGTGAAGTTCCCAATCCGGTCAATAAAGACGATTTATTACTATGGTATAAATTTAATTAAAAAAGGGATTAAAAAAAGAAATTTTATTAAAATGGAAATTTCTTTTTTAATAAATTCAAATATAAATTGCATTCTGGTTTATTGTTTGATATAATTTTATAAGATAGGTAGGGTGACATGAGTGAGTAGCAGTATAATTGATAAGTACAAAGATAAAAAGAAAAAAATTATCCTGTCTTATGCTAAAATATTAGAAGATTTAATTGTTCTCGAAGAAAACGAACTATGGCATAAAAAAAGTGAGTTTTTGCCGATTGCCGAAGGAATAATTGATCATTTCGTTGATAATTACTACTACGATAATAATTTAAATCGGAATAATCCCGTCGAATACTTAAATGATAATATTAATGCCGTACTTTTATCCATGATGGAATATTTCAAAAGTCAAGAACAACCAAATATGGTTAAAGAAAAGAAAAATGAAACTTTCCTTTTATCGGTCATTATCTGTAGTGCCAGTTACATTGATATTGCCACGAATGTAATTGATGGTAGTTATATTAAAACCAAAAATAATTTTAAAAAGTTGTTAAAGCATTTAAGTAAAACAAAATTGTTAAAGGTATATGTGAATAATCGGCCACTCATTAATAAATTGTTTAATGAAGTTAAAAAGAGTGTGGCTAATGATAAAAAGTTCTTTAGTTATTTTACGAGTGATCTTTGGCATAATGAATATCAAATTATTAGTACGAATCCTAAGTATTATAAAGTCCGGTTTATTTACCGGATTGAGGGTATAGAAAAAGAAAAGCCCCAATACATTAATAAATATCGGAAGAAATACTTAAAAGAATATTTAAATGTCTGTTATGAATTACTGGTGGTGCTTCTAATGAAAGAGTTTATCATGAATAAGACGGTTAATACTTATTTAGTGCCGGTAATTGATGAAATGGTCTTAAAAGATGGCTTAACCATTTTAGATATTCCATTAATTAAAAACAATTTGAAATTATTAGTGCCTTGGGAAAAATATGAGACCTATCAAAAAGTTGATAATTTTGCCAAAATATATTTGTATCGAGGCAATAATATTGATGAGTTATTAACCAAAAGAGATATCGAGGTGTTAGTTAGTCATCAATTTATGGTCGAAAATAAAGATAATTTAGCAAAATTACAAAAATTAAATATTAAAGTTGTAGAAGAGCATCTTGGGAAAAGTGTAAAAGAAGAAGACATATGTCGAATAATTAAGGAGGAAGAATTATGAGTGTGTATAGCGAGTTTTTTACCAAATTTATGACCCCATTTTTTGATGGGTTGGTGAGTATTTTTAAGGCCTTTTTTCAAGGACTTATGCGAATGTTTAATGTCGTTACTTATATTGAAATCGTCAATGACTATAAAAATGATTTAACTGGTGTAGGTTTAGTTATTTTAATCTTTTCCATTATCTTTTTAGTAGCGATGTTTGCTTTTATCTTCTTTGTTATTGCCCGTAGTATTCGGACTTATTTTCGGTATCGGCGCAATGTGCGAAAAGAAGATATGTTAATTGAAGAAATTGAAAATTTAAATAATGATATTTTAAAATTAAAACGCCAAAATGAAAAGATTGCCGAATTAACGAACGAAAATGGGGAAATTGAACTTGATGAAAATGGTAATCCAGTCAATGGCTTAAAAGAAGGCGAAAGTCGGTTCTTTAAATTAACGAATGTTGATGAAAAATATAAAGAATTTACACCCGAACCAATTAATAATACCTTTACCTTAGCCGAGTTATGTGATTTATTCCGTAATTATTCGGCTTCTAAATTACATTTATATTATGATATTAATTTAATTCGGTTGTTTATTGCTTCCTTTGCTTCTAATAAGTTAATTATTTTGGAAGGTATTTCCGGAACTGGGAAAACATCTTTAGCGTATGCCTTTGGTAGTTTAATTGATAATGAAACAACCGTAGCCAGTGTTCAACCTTCATGGCGGGACTCAACGGAAATCTTTGGTTATTTCAACGAATTTACAAAAAGATTTAACGAAACCGAAATTTTAACTAAAATGTATGAAGCCCAATATACGGATGAGGTTTATATTACCTTACTAGATGAAATGAATATTTCACGGGTCGAATATTATTTTGCCGAAATGTTATCCGTTTTGGAATTACCCAACAAAAAAGACTGGGTTGTTGAACTTGTTCCAAATGTGTGGGAAAATGACCCCGTTAAGTTAGACGAAGGTAAATTAAAAGTACCGGAAAATATGTGGTATATCGGGACCATCAATAACGATGACTCAACCTTCATGATAACTGATAAAGTTTATGACCGGGCGATGCCAATTGCGATCGATGATAAAGCAGAGGCCTTTGAAGCTCCTGAAACCGAAGCTTTCAAAATTAGTTATAGTTATTTAGATAATTTATTTGCTAAAGCCAGTGAAGAACATGCGGTTAGTGAAGAAAACTTAGAAAAATTACAACAAATGGACCGTTATGTTATCGATCATTTCCGTTTGGCTTTTGGTAACCGGATTGTCAAACAATTAAAGGATTTCGTTCCCGCTTATGTTGCTTGTGGGGGCGATGAAATTGCCGGCATTGATTACTTAATTGCCCATAAGATCTTACGGAAATTTGAACAATTGAACTTGGCTTATATTAAAGATGAAATTGATGGCTTTATTACTTTCTTGGAAAAATTATATGGGGAAGGTAAGATGCCAGAATGTAAGGCTTACTTACTCCGCTTAAAGAAAACAATTTAGGAGTTCTTTATGGAAGATATGACAACATATTTAGCAAATATCGATGAAAATGAATTAAAAACTTTTGTTAAGGATTTAAAACCCCAAATTAAAGCAACTACGGATGTCCATCGGGTGATAAGTGATATTTCGTGGGTTGAAATGGTCGAAGATTCAATTCCGTATTTGGATAATATAATTCGTAATCCCCGGCGGTTCATTGTACAAGAAGAAAATATTGTACCGATTGAAAAAGCCAAGGTGGTAACGGAAGAAAGTATTCGCCATTTGGCCCAAAATACCAACTTGATTCAAGATGTTGAAGAAGATGGGACCGTTATCCCGTTAAAACTTTTAAATGTCTATCGGGAAGAAACTGTGGACTTATACGAAAACCGGTTTATTAAATCCTTGGTAGATAATTTATACCAATTTGTCAATAATAAACTCGCCGAATCTGATCAACAATCGCGGGTCGATACGAAAAATAAAGTTAGTTATGAGGCCACGCAGGAAATTGGCAATAATAAAATTAAAATTAATCTTAATTTAGAAAGCACTAATGCCGAGGTTATTGAAACCAAAGATAAAGATGGGCATTCTTTAGAAACCCGAATTGAACATATTAAAGATGTTCTCGCGGCTTTCCGGGGTAGCCAATTTATTAAAAACTTGAGTGCTAGTCAACCGGTGCGTAGTCCGATAAGGAAAACCAATGTTATCTTGAAGGAACCCAATTTTATTAAAGCCCTAGAATTATGGGAATATTTGGAAAGTAATGCAATTAAACCGATGACCTCCGTTGAAGATGAATCTCTAGATCGGACTAAAGATATCATAGATAAATATAATTTAGCATTTTATCTTACGAATGATGCCCTAAAATTGAATAAAGATACAAAATATGATAAAATGAAAAGTAGGTCAAGAATCGATTTAACACAAGTAATTAGTGATGTCTTAAGCGAAGATGATCTTGAGGAAAAAGCGTTAAAAAGAATGCTTAACCAAGCGGTTAAAAAGGCCTATGCGCAAAAACGCGAAGAAGAAGCAGGGGTTAAAAAAGCTTTTGTTAATTTCTTAAAAGAATATAATCGAAATCGACAAAAAGCATTAGATTGTTTAAAGTAAGGAAGGTTTAACCAATGAAACAAAAAAAGGAAAAGAAAAAAAATAAAATTTTAGATAATCGAGAAGTTTTAAATTTAAAAGACTTTATGCTTCTAACCACCAAAGAACAAACAGAAAAATTAACAACTATCTTACAAAAAATGTATGAAGATACGTTAGAAGTAACACCTAAGCATGTCGAAAAAGCTCTCAATTTATGTTATGAAATTAATGATAAGGAAATATATTTGCCTTATAGTTTAAGAGTGGCTAAAGATGGTGCCAAAGTTATCTTTGATTTTGTTGAACGCAAAAATATGGGGTTATTTCTTCTTTTCCTTTTAACTTTCCTCTTTGCGGGTATTGCAGCGACTTATTCGGGAGTGCAATATATTAATAGTACTAAACTTAACATCGATTTAGATGGTGATGGCGTTGCCGATTTAAATATCGATGTCGATGGTGATGGTTTTTGTGATATCAACTGTGATACTAATCACGATAAAAAGCCAGATACCAATATTGATTACAATGGAAACCGAGAATCAACCTTTAATCGGTTGCAAGATGATGGCAGTTTGAAAAATCCTATGAACCAAGATATCGATAAAGATGGTAAATGTGATATCAACTGCGATGTTGATAAAGATGGTTGGCCGGATACCAATGTCGATTTAGATGGAGATGGTAAACCAGATATGAACGTTGATATTGATGGTGATGGAACGCCCGATTTAAATATCGATAATAATGGTGATGGCAAGTGTGATGTTAACTGTGATAATAATGGGGACCATAAGTGTGATTACAATTGTGTATCGCGAGATACGGAAAATAAACGGGAATTAAATGTTGATATCGATAAAGATGGTAAATGTGATGTTAACTGTGATACCGATGGCGATGGTATTCCGGATACTAATTTAGACCATGAAGGTAATAAAAAACCAACCTATAATGTCGAAGATGAAAATGGTAATGTCCACAACCGAACCAATCAAGATACAAATCGGGATGGCAAATGTGATTTAAACTGTGATACCGATCGGGATGGCTGGCCGGATACTAATCTTGATTTAGATGGTAATGGCACGCCTGATTTAAATGTCGATACCAATGGTGATGGTTATCCAGATTTAAATTTAGATACCAATGGTGATGGAGTACCTGATTTAAATATTGATACCGACAATGATAATAAATGTGATGTCAACTGTATTTATACCCCTAATGAAGATGATCAAGACCTCAATATCGATAAAGATGGCGATGGTAAATGTGATGTTAACTGTGATACCAATAATGATGGTATTCCGGATACTAATCTCGATCATCAAGGTAATAGGGAACCAACTTATAATGTTGATGATAATTCGGGAGATTTAAAAAATAAAACTAATCAAGATACGGATGGCGATGGTGTTTGTGATATCAACTGTGATACGAATGGCGATGGTTGGCCCGATACCAATTTAGATAAAGATGGTAATGGTACACCAGAACTAAATCTTGATAAAAATAAAGATGGGATACCAGATGCTAATATCGATACGGATGGCGATGGTGTTTGTAATTTGAACTGTGATGATGATAATGATGGTGTGTGTGATCGCTTCTGTGCCGAAATTATTACGCCAGGTAATGACGATGATAAAAATCATGGTAATGGGGATGTTTCCCAAAATGGTGATGGGGGAGCTGGTATTGAAACACCTTCACTAATCGTCATGTTTGAAAGTCAAAGTAGTGTCGTAACGGAAAACTTATATCCGGATGATCAACCGGGAGATGTTAATAAAACAGTACCAGATTTAATCTTTACTATCGAAAATCCGACCGATGTGGAAATGACTTATTCTCTAAGTTGGATCGATATTACTAATACCTTTATTACCGATAACTTTATATATCGGGTAAGTAGTGATAACGGGGGCTTAAATCAAGAATGGGCGCCAACACCAAAGAATGATGCTTTAATAAAAAGCGGCTTAACAATTGCCCCACATACGAAACAAACTTATACGATTTCCTTAACCTTACACGGTATTAATGCTGAACAAAATGATGATCAAGGTCGGAAGTTCTCCGGACGTATTAAAGTTCAACTTGAAAATTAGGTGCTTTCTTGAGCATCTTTTTTTTGACCGTAAAAAAAACTAATTAATTTTTAGTTCTAAAAGAATTAATTAGCTTTCGGGATAAAGTTTTTTCTTCTGCAATTTGGATAATTTCGGACTTATCTATGGCCTCTTGGTTGGCTTTTAAAAAACTAATTGCTTTGGCGTTATTAGGTTCCAAAAAGTAAAGGGAAGCAATTAAATTGATTTTGGTTTTATCTGTGTCACTTAATAATGGAATAAAATCTTTTATTCTTGCTGGGGCTGCAAATTCAGCCATTTTTAAGATTTTATAACTATCATAGTCATTAGCATCATCAGGTAAAATACCTAATTTATTCCGTTTTTCGGTTTCCCAATTAGCAAAATAGAAATCTTTATTTGTTCTTAATAGGGATAAAACGATTTCAATATCGATTTTATCTAATAAAGTAATATTTTCTTGGAGAAATTCCACACAGGTGTTTAATTTTTTTAAATAGTTTCTAACTTCTTGAGTATTATGATGAAGTAAAAATTGTTGAATATTTTCCAGGACAATTAAATTAATGCGATCATCCATATTTTTTAAATTACAAATAACATAACGAAGTTCGGCAATTAAAGAAGAAGGAAAAAAGGAATTAATCGCGGTTAAAATAATTTGGTCTTGCGTCTTTTGAATTAAGTCATGATACATTTCTTCTAATATTGTTTCAATTCGACTATATTCGGTTTGGAAATTAAATTGATTTTTATAACTAATCGTTCCATAATTAGAAATTAATTTGTCGATATCAAAAGTGATGATATCTTCCCGAAATAAATCAAAATTATGGTTTCTAAAACTACCACTTAAGTACATTATTATCACTCTTTTCAAAGAAATATTATACCTGATATATTTATTAATGTAAAGCCAAAGACACTTCCACCTCGGGACAAGTTATCATATATTGTTAATATCAGGGGGTGTTAATTTGCCAACGAAAATAATGTTAATTATTACTTTTATAACTTATATTTTTGGCGCTATTACTAAGGCCTTTATTGTTAAAATTCCGAATCGCTTTATTCCCTTACAAAATTGTTTAATTGGCTTAATTAGTGCTATTTTATGTAGTATTTTTAAACTAGCTCCCAATTTTGGAGAAAGTTTACTTTTATGTTTGATGGCAACAATGAGTGCCGGAGGTACAGCCGAATTAGTCAAAATAGTCAAACCTAAGGAAAAAATTGATAATTAAAAAATGATTTAGTGGCTATCTAAATCATTTTTTTGTCTAATTAACGCTTTAATTTTTACTGGTATATCGCGGTTATTCTCTAAATAATGGATAATGGCTTCTTCACTAAATTCTTCATGTTGCAAAAGCCAGAAAAAGTTTTCACGTACTAAATTACTTTGAGTTAAAAAATAAATTTGGGCAGCAATTAAGGTCTTTTTATCTTGCTTTAGAAGATAAGGCGCAATTTGGCTTACTTTATATGGGGCAACAAATTCCCCTAATAAAAGAACATTTTGCATTGCCATATCAAGATCACTTTCCGCAATTTTAAAATTTTGCATCTTTATTTGAGGCAAACCATATCTAATGGTATCAGCCACCAAAAATTTATCATGTAAAAATTTATTAATAATTAAATCAATTTCTATTTGGTTATATAAATCGCCTTCTTGTGCGAGAAAGTTAATTAAATCAGTAAGATTAGTTAAATCATCTTTAATAGTAAGAGGAGTTGAATTAATAATAATTTTATTTAAACAAGTTAATAAATTAAAAGCATATTTCCGTTCTTGATCTTTTAAAATTAAATTAATAATATTTTTAACTTCTCCTTGGATATTAACCATTTGACCATTTAGATTCCATTTATTAGTTCCATATTTTAGATTAACTAAGGTTAAAATTTCGTTGATGCCTTCTTTAATTCTTAATTCTTGAAGTTTTCTTAATTGTTCTTTAAATGAACGATTATTGGCTTCTACTTGAATTTCCCCTTCGTAGCTAAAATTAAAACTATGCCAAGTTTTTGGATTGGCTAAAGTAAGACCTAAACTATTGTAATCGACAATATAATTTAGATAATGCCGGAGCATTTTTTTTCTTAAAAGGCCACTTAGATATAAACTATCTTCATTTGCCATTTTTCTTCCCCCTTTTTGGTAAGTGGCAACTATTATACTCCAAGGAGAAGAAAAAAGCAAATTTATTAATAAAATTGGCTAAAAAAAATATATTTTAAAAAGAGGGACAAATATGTTTTATAACGAAATTCATACACGAATTAGATATATTTTTTTAGTTATTATCATTTGTTTACTTATTACTATTGGGCGTGTTTTTTATATTCAAGTTTTTCAATATCAGAAATTGTCAACTTTAGCCCAATCTTTGTGGAGCAGAGAATTACCCATTAGTGCCGATCGGGGAGAGATTGTCGATCGGAAGGGAAAAATCCTGGCTACTAATATTACGACCACAAGTTTAGTAGTTATTCCCAGTCAAATTAAAAATCCGGAGCGCGTGGCTAGTGATCTCGCCACAATTTTAAAAAGCGATTATTCTGATATGTTAGCCCATATTACCAAGAAAACCTCTATTGAACGCGTTCATCCCGAGGGTCGGCAATTGGATTATGCTACCGCCGAAAAAATTGCTAGTTTAAATTACGATGGCGTTTATTTAGTTAAAGAATCGAAAAGGTATTATCCTTACGATACAGTTTTAGCCCATGTTTTGGGTTATGTGGGCATTGATAATCAGGGCTTATCCGGTTTAGAACTTTACTATGATAAATATTTAACAGGCGAAAACGGTAGTATCAAATATTTTTCCGATGGAAAAGGGCATCGCCTGCAATTATCGGAAATCTATGAAGCCCCAACAAGTGGTATAACCTTGCAACTAACAATCGATTTAGATTTACAACTGGCTATCGAAAATGAATTGGATAAAGCGATGGCTAAATATAATGCTGATGGAGCTATTGCTCTGGCCATGAATCCCCAAACCGGGGAGGTTTTGGCTATGAGTAGTCGACCTAATTTTAATCCTAACGAATATCAAAAGGCCTCCGTTGAGGTTATTAACCGAAATTTACCTATTTGGATGACTTTTGAACCCGGTTCGACATTTAAAATTATTTCCCTAACCAGTGCCATTGAAGAAAAAGCGATTAATTTATTTGAAGATACTTTTACGGATACTGGTGCAATTAAAGTTGATGATGCTACTTTGCATTGTTGGAAACATGGGGGTCATGGTACCCAAACCTATTTAAATGTGGTGGAAAATAGTTGCAATACGGGCTTTGTTTCCATCGGCCTTAAACTTGGTACGGAAACATTAATGAAATATATTCACGAGTTTGGCTTTGGGCAAAAAACCGGTATTGATTTAAATGGGGAAGGAACCGGTATTTTATTTAAAACCCAAAATATGGGACCAGTAGAAACGGCCACAACGGCTTTTGGTCAAGGAATTAGTGTTACGCCCATTCAGCAAATTAGAGCCGTAAGTGCGGCCATTAATGGGGGAAACTTATATACTCCTTATCTTGTTGGTGCTTTCCGCGAAAGTGAAACAGGCACCGTTATTAAACAAGTAACTCCGCGACTAGAAAAACAAGTAATTAGTAGTGATACCTCTAAATTAGTGCGTTTTGCTTTGGAAAGTGTTGTGGCCAATGGAACCGGAAAGAATGCTTATATCGAAAATTATCGTATAGGCGGTAAAACCGGAACAGCCCAAACTGTCGAAAATGGCGTATATTCGGCTAGTAAATATATTTTATCGTTTGTGGGCTTTATGCCCGCGAATAATCCCCAAATAATTGTATATGTAGCGATTCAAAATGCTAAAGGCGTTGTCCAATATGGGGGAACGGTTTCAGCACCCATTGCTAAAAACATTTTAACAAGTGCGATTAATATTCTCGATATTAAGCCCTCTTTAGACGTAATGCCCCGAGTATACACTTGGCTTGACACTAAATATGTCAAATTGCCTAATGTTTTAAATCAAGATTTAAAAACTGCCCAAAAAAGTTTAAAAGGTTTTAAAATCGAATATAATGGTCAAGGTAATAAAGTAGTATATCAAATGCCGCAAGCAGATACATATGTTAAAGAAGGTAGTACCGTTGTTTTAATGTTAAATTAATGTCTAATAATGTCAATTATGTTTTAAAAAGCCAAAGAAATAATAAATATATAGTATAATAATTAAATGAAAGAGGTGTTATATGTTAATACTTGCCAAAGCGGCGATGGCCATATTACTAGGATTTGTCTTATCTTTAATTACGGCTTTAATTGTTATTCCTCTTTTTCAAAAATTACATTTAGGCCAAAGTGTCAGTAAATTAATTTCGAAAAGACATTTAAAAAAAGAAGGAACACCAACGATGGGTGGGGTAATTTTTATTATCCCTGTCGTTTTATCGTTAATTTTCCTTTATTTAAATAAAAGTATTGATATAAGTTACAATCTTATTATTGTCGTTTTTGTTTTCTGTGCTTATGGCTTGTTGGGCTTTATCGATGACTTTTTAAAAGTTAAATATAAAAATAATAATGGTTTATCGTTAATTACCAAGTTTTTAATTCAAATGGTTATTGCCCTTATCTTCTTCTATTTATTTATGAAAGGTGGCGGCGATTCCACTTTACGGGTAACTTTCTTAAACTTATCTATTCCGCTTGGTTGGACCTTTGGCTTATTTATCTTATTTTTGCTTGTTGGTACCACCAATGCCGTTAATATTACCGATGGCTTGGATGGCTTAGCGGCTGGACTTTCTGCAATTGCTTTCTTTGCTTTTGGGATTATCTCTTGGAATACTGGTTGGCTTGAGGGCTATCAAGAAATAGCCATTTTCTGTTTCCTTTTAGTCGGGGCTTTAGGCGGATTTTTAATGTTTAATACCCATCCAGCCAAAATCTTTATGGGCGATTTAGGTTCCTTGGCTTTAGGCGGTGCTTTAGCCAGTATCGCTATTATTACGCGTCACGAATTATCTTTAGCCATTATCGGTGGGGTCTTTGTTATTGAAACCTTAAGTAGTTTAATTCAAATTATTGCTATTCGGCAATTTGGCAAAAAGATTTTCTTAAAAGCCCCTCTGCATCATCATTTTGAGGAACTAGGTTGGATCGAACAAGATATTATTAAATTATTTTGGATTTTAGGTCTTATCTTAGCGATGGCGGCCATAACCTATGGTGTATGGCTTTAAGCCATCTTTTTTATTGCTGTAAAAAATAATTAGTGTTAAAATAGCACCAGGGAATGAAGTTAAAATGAAAAAAATCAAAGAGTTTAAAACTATTTTAAAAATTGCTCAAAAGTATAAATTCAAAATTCTTTTTTGCTTTCTTGGTATTTTTATAAGTAGTATTTCTTTTGCCTTAGTGGGTTATCTCAATGGTCGGGCCTTAGAAGAAATTACGAAATTAAATTTAAATAACGCGATTTTATTTTTACTAATATATTTTTTTACCGATGTCATTGGTTGTATCTTAGAACGCTTTTCGTTTAGTAAATTATCTAAAGTAGAGGTTAAGATGGCTCGCGAATGTTCGTATCACACTTACCAAAAAGTTTTGGCATTACCGGCCTATGCTTTTGAAGAAAAAAATAGTGGAGAGTTTATCAACCGGATTACCCATGATACCGAAACAATCGTTAATTCTTTTGATCAAATCTTTGATATCATTTCGCGTTTAATAACCTCCTTAGTTATTTATATTTACATCTGTTTTAATTCTTCTTTAATTGCCCTTGAAATTGTTATTTTCATCGTTATTTTTGCTTTAGTGGTTAAATATTTTCATCCTAAATTAGAAGAGGTTAATAAAGCCCGCAAAAAGATCAATGATTATACAGTTTCTCAAGTGACCGAGTCAATAAGAGGTATAAGAGAAATCAAAACTTTGGGCATTAAAAACTCACTATTTAATAATCTCAGGGATTTAATTTATCAATCATTTAATGCCTCAAAGCGGGAAATTAAAATTAATTTTAATTATGATACGATATCCATTATTTTAAAAACTCTTTTAGAGGTTGGTTCCTTTATCACCGGAGCGATTTTACTTTATTATCACCAAATTAGTTTAACTTTCTTTATTGCCATTACTTATTATATCTATCGTTATACTTGGATTATTGAAAATATTACCTCATTTACCAAAACTTATAATGATGTTCTAGTTTCTGTATCCCGAATTAACGAAATTTTGGAAAATAAATTATTTCCTGATGTAAAGTTTGGTAATCAAAAATTACTTAATTGTGCAGGGGTAATTAAGTTTAATAATGTAACGTTTAGTTATCCAAAAGAACAAGCCATATTAAAGAACTTTAATATTACTTTCAAACCTCATCAAAAGATTGGCATTGTTGGTAAAAGTGGGCAAGGTAAAACCACCATTTTCAATCTTTTAACCCGAGTTTTTGATACCAATATTGGCACTATTACGATTGATGGCATTAATATTCAAGATTTAAGTGAAGAAAATTTAAGACAAAATATAGCTATTATACGGCAAGAACCATTCTTATTTAATAAAACAATTAAGGAAAACTTTTTATATTTAGATCCTAAAATAACCCTTAAAGAAATTCGTAAATATTGTAAACTGGCTTATATTGACGATTATTTTATGAGTTTACCAAAAAAATATAATACGATTTTAGGTGAAGGTGGTGTCAATTTATCGGGTGGGCAAAAACAACGCTTAGCGATTGCTCGGGCTTTTGCTAAGAATAGTAAAATAATTCTTTTTGATGAAGCCACTAGTGCTTTAGATAATGAATCTCAAAATTATATTAAAAAAGTAATCGATGATTTGGTTGTCGATCATACGGTATTAATTATTGCCCATCGTTTATCTACTATTATTGATGCTGACATTATTTATGTCATTGATAATGGTGAGGTGGCCGCGAAGGGAACCCATCAAGAATTAATTAAAAAATCTAAAATATATCAACAACTTTATAAAAGTGAATTGCAATAATTAAAGAAATTATTTTTAAAATATTATAAAATAACTGGATATTATTCTATAATTGTAAGTATGTATTTTATTAAACTGTTCTTTACCATTTTATCTTCTAATTTATTAATGGAAAAAGTTTTACTACCTGCATAATTAAGAGATGCTCCACAATGATAAATTTCTTTTTGGTCTAATATGATGTATCTATCATGAAAATCATTATTATAAACTACTTTTAGATTTTTATATTGTTTTTGATATTTATCTATA
>CANRAJ010000025.1 GCA_947628545.1 uncultured Bacilli bacterium
TATCATCACATTATCGGTTCCTGAAATTTTGATGGCAAATTGGAATAACTGTCACATTTCTATTTTAATTGCACATTAATAATTTATAACTATTTGTTTTTTTATTGAAAGAAGCATAATTTAGTGATAAGATAACAATTTAGGAAGTGACATGATGGCAATATATCTTATTAAAAAATTATTAGAAATTATCATACCTTTATTTTATGTAGCTTGCGCGACAACTATATTTAGTTTAGGGGCTTTTGTGGGAATTGTATTAAAATTTTATAAAGAGTTAGCAGAAGCCGGTTTAAAAATAAATTATCGGACTTTAGATAAGCAAAATGGGCAAGAAAAGGCAAACAAAAATGCGATGACGCTTAAAAACATTTTGCTAACGCTGGGTTTAAATATCTATTATATTTTTCGCCTAACTTATTTTTATCAAGATTTTAAAGAAAATATATATCAAGAATTTGCGCAAGCCATTGAAAAAATGACTCCTTGGGAACAAAAACAATATTTAAAACATCCCAGTGGGCTTCGGGCTTTTAATTTAATGAAAAAATGGTCTTTGGATGATAGTCCGCTTTTAAAAATATATGTTAAGGAAGATGAAGGTATAAGCCAAGCCGATTTTTACCTTCGAGAAGATGAAACAGTCGATATTATTGATGTAAAAGGCCCCCTTGCTAAAAGAAATAATGATGAACAAGAAGATTATATTATTGGCTTATTTATGGTTCTATATATGGAGGGTATAAAAAAATATAGTAAACAAGAGGAATTAGCTTTATTTTTAAATAGTTTGGCGGATGAAAATAATACTTATTATTTTGATTTAAGAGAAGAGGTACCCGAAGAAGAAATTGTTGCTAGTCAAGTATTGGATTTAGATGAAACGCTAAAATTGGATGACGTCACTAAGGATGAGGAAATCCATGAAGATCAAAAGTTAAAATTAACCCGGAAGAAAAAGGAAAAGTTTAATCAATAACTTTTCCTTTTTTTAAAACCATTAAAGCCGCTTCTTTATAAGTTCGTGATAACAATCCTAAACCAAGTTTAGTGCCGCCATAGTAGCGAATAACGATAACTAAAATATTTGTTAAATCATTTAATGCAATTAAATTATAGATTTGACTGCCGGCACTGCCCGCGGGTTCTTTATCATCGGTTTTTCCAGCGGTATTTGTTAATTTGTAAGCATAAACTAAATGTTTGGCTTTGGGATGTTCTTTTTTTAAAGAGGATATAATTGTTTTGACCTCATCTGTAGTTGTAACACTATAGGCCAAACTGATAAACTTACTTTTTTTAATTTCGGTTGTGGCACGGGCTAAAAGCATTTTTCTTCACCAAAAATATTATAACTTATTTTGGCTTAAAAATGTAGTATAATAAAAAGAGGTGAGGGATAATGTTAACGGAGAAATTAAAAACAATTCCCCATTTACCAGGTAGTTACCAAATGCGGAATGCCAACAATGTGGTTATTTATGTGGGGAAAGCCAAAGATTTATATAAACGGGTAAATAGTTATTTTAAAGGTAATGTCACGGGCAAAACGGCGAAATTAGTAAGTGAAATTACGGATTTTACGTATATTACGACCGCCACCGAACAAGAGGCGTTTATTCTCGAAATAAATTTAATTAAAGAATATAATCCCAAATATAATATTTTACTGAAAGATGATAAAACTTATCCCTATATTGAATATATTGCTAAACCCTTTCCCCGGCTTAAAGTATCGCGTTATACGAGTATTCGTAAAAAAGATAAAAAGATTTTGTTTGGGCCATATCCTAATGTTTATGCGGCAAGACGAATTGTTAATTTAATTAACCGGTTGTATCCTTTAAAAAAATGTGAAGGTAATCCGAAAAAAGTATGTCTTTATTACCATATTAATGAATGCTTAGGTTATTGTACTAACCAAGTTGATCAAGTAAAATTAAAACAAATGGAAAATGATATTCTCGCATTTTTACGGGGCAATAATAAAATCATTAAAGATAAAATAATGGAAAAAATGCAAGTGCTATCTGATAAATTAAATTTTGAAGCGGCGCAAGAGTTAAAAAATGAACTAAAGTTTATTAATGTCATTTTAGATCGGCAAAAAGTGGAATTACATGATTATATTAATCGCGATGCTATCAGTTATTATTTATTTGATGGTATTGTTTCCGTGCAGATTTTATTTATCCGGAATGGTAAAATTGTCGGGGGAACAAATGAAAAGTTTTATCTTATTAGTGATGAGGCCGATGAGGTTAACTCTTATCTTTTAAACTTTTATACCAAACATGAAATTCCCCGGGAATTAATTATTGATAAACGGCTTAATCAAGAAATTTTAGCCAATATTTTAAATACTAAGGTTTATATTCCCCAAAGGGGAAAGAAACATGAACTAGTGGAAATGGCTTATAATAATGCCAAAGTGGCTTTAGAACAAGAATTAAAAATCATTGAGAAAAATGAACGGCGCAGTGAAGGGGCTAATGAAGAGTTAAAAAATCTGTTGCACTTAGATATTTTAGATCGCATTGAGGCCTTCGATAATTCCAATCTATTTGGTTCGTTTTCGGTAAGTGGGATGGTTGTCTTTATTGATGGTAAACCGGCGCGAAAAGAATATCGCAAATATAAAGTAACGGTGGAAAAAAATGATGATTATCACACGATGCAAGAGGTTATATATCGCCGTTACTACCGGGTTTTAGTCGATAAATTAACACCCCCGGATTTAATAATTGTCGATGGTGGGGAAAACCAAATTCGAGCTTGTTTGGATGTCTTGCATGATTTAAATTTAAATATTAAAGTTTGTGGTTTAAAAAAGGATGATCACCATCGGACAAATGAATTAATCGATGGGGATACTTTAGCGACGATTCCTATTCCGCGGAGTAGTGATATTTTCCATTATTTAACGCGAATTCAAGATGAGGTCCATCGTTATACGATAAATTATCATAAACAAATTAGAAGCAAAGGTAGTATTGCTAGTGTCTTAGATAATATCGCGGGTATTGGCGCCGTCCGGAAAAAAATGCTAATTAAAAAATTTGGTAGTATTAAAAAAATGCAAGAAGCAGATGAGGCCGAATTTGCGGATATAATTCCAGAAAATGTTGTGAAAAACTTAAAAGAATATTTAGACAATATGCATAAATAATTAAAGGTTATTTAAAGTGTAAAAGTTGGCTTTTGCCAATAGCAATTTTTAAGAAGATAAGGTATAATAAAAATTGGTGGAAATTATGAAATTAATTACTTTAAATCAAGATCCGAATATCATAGTTTCAAAAAAAGTAACAGAATTTTTAAATCCTGATTATATTTATTTACCTGTCGATAAAAATAAAATAATGGTTAAACAAAACGATTTAGTATTAATTGATGCGCCGGTGAGTCGGGAAACTAATATTGTAAGTTCCATATCGGGGATGGTTACTGGACTGCGGGATGTTTACATCAATGGCACCAAGATGAAAAGTTTAGTTATTAAAAATAATTATAAAGAAAATCGAATTAATTTAAAAAGAACGGCTTATTCGCAATTAAATTTAGCATATTTTTTAGATGTTTTAGCGAAAAAAGATGCTTCCTTATTAGCCATTTTTAAAAATCTTAAAAAAGTTGATAATATTATCATTAATGCTGTGGAAGATGAACCCTATGTAGCCAATAATATTATGCTTTTTAAAGATAATTTAAATGAACTTTTAGGCATGCTGGATGAATTAAGTATTCTTTATAAAAGTAATACCAATGCAATTATCATTAAAGAAAAAGATAGTACTATGATTGAAGAATGTTTAAAAACGATTGGTAGTTTTCCTAATATCAATATTACTTTAGTTAAAGATTACTATCTTTTAAGTCAAAAACCCTATTTACTTGCGTATTTAAAAGTTAAAAATGAAACCTTGTATTTAAGTATAAAAGATTTATTAAAGTTGGCAAATATTATTCATGGTTTAGATCAAAATAATGTCAAATATTTAACTATTAGTGGTAATGCTTTAAAAGAAGGAAAAGTTTTTAAAGTTAAAAAGTATTGTTCTTTAGCCGAAATTATGACTAAATATTTAAAACTAAAGACCACTGATTATGAGTTAATTGTTAATGGCTTAATGCGAGGCTACCTAGGACAAATTACGGATTTAATAATTACGGATGAAATTGATAGTATTATTTTAATGCAAAAAGAAGAGCAACACATCAGTAAGTGTTTTAATTGTGGCAAATGTTTAAATGTTTGTCCGGTGGATCTTAATCCGATTTACTTATATAAAAAGAATAAGCCAACGAAGAAATGCCTTAATTGTGGCTTATGTAATTATGTTTGTCCGGCCCATATTGATTTAAAAACCAAAATAAGGGGGAAAGCCCAATGAAATATTTGAAAAATCCGCGGGGGGAAAAGCAAATTGTGGGGATTATGCTTTTGGCCTTATTACCTTGTTTGGGTTATGGCCTTTATAAAAATGGCTTTTTGTTATATGAACGCCATTTAATTCCAATTTATGCTATTTTTAAACCCCTTATTTTACTCGGTATAAGTATAGCAATATATGAATTATTTTATTTGCTTTTAAAGCACAAAATTGGTTTTGATTATGAAATAATACCTTATATTTTAATCAGTTTTATTGTTTCCCCTAATATTAATTATTTAACTTATGCTTTAGTTATTTTGGGAGCCGGTTTTTTAGCCCAAACGATTTTAAAAAAAGTTCATTTTAACCGGATTGCCGCTTGGCAACTAATTATTATAGGCATTGCGATTTATCAGCAGCAATATTTTTATGAAACGGCTCTGGAAAGTAATTATCATTTTGCTTATAACACTTGGGATATTTTAATGGGCCATCAAATTGGTGGTGTGGCCTCTACTAGTATTATAGGTATTTGTTTGGGCTGGATTTATTTACTAATTAAAGGGGAAGATAAAAAGGCGATTACTATCAGTGGCATTATGACTTTTATTGGCGGTACCTTTTTATATTTAATAATTATGCATCAACTTAATTTAAATACTTTTCTTAATAGTAGTGTTTTATTTGGTTTAGTTTTTGTGGCTCCCGAGTTTAAAAGTAGTCCCATAACAAAAAGGGGGATGATTATCTATGGTGGGCTTATTGGCCTTTTGACGGTGGGCGCCAATATCCTTTTTAATAGTTATGATGGCATTTACTTAGCGATATTTATAGCCAGTTTAGGCCTAAATTTATACGAAAAAATTGGTAATTGGGCTAAATTTAGCTTAAAATCACCAAAAAATAAAGGAAATCGCACATAATCCGGAAATATATATAAATAGAAGGGATAAATATGGCATACATTAGTGAAGAAGAAATAAACAAAATAAGACAAGAAGCCAATATTGTGGATGTTGTTGCCGATTATTTAGATTTACGACCTAAGGGACGGAATTTTGTGGCGTTGTGTCCTTTTCACAATGACCATTCACCTAGTTTAGTTGTTTCTCCTGAACGGCAAATCTTTAATTGTTTTACATGTCGGACCGGCGGTAATGTTTTTTCTTTTGTCATGAAATATGAAAATGTCGAGTTTTTAGAAGCCGTCGCAATTGTTGCCAAAAAAATTGGTTATAATCTTCATTTTGATTCAACGAAGAGCCATAATAAAGTAAATAAAAAAGAATATCAAATGTATGATTTGGCCAGTAAATACTTTATTAATAATCTTAATACGCCTGATGGCCTTAAAGCCAAAGAATATCTGGCTTCGCGGGGCATTGATGAAAGCATTATTAAAGAGTTTAATTTAGGACTTGCCTTAAATCAAAAAGCCGATTTAAATAACTTTTTAACGCATCAGGGCTTTACAGAAACTGAATTAGTCCAAATGGGTTTAATTAATCAAAATGGTTTAGATACCTATGATGTATTTACCAATCGGATTATGATTCCGGTTTCTGATTTTACGGGCCAAGTTGTGGCTTTCACGGGACGCATCTTTAATAACGAAGAAGATACCGCCAAATACATCAATACGAAAGAAACGAGTATTTATAAAAAGAGTAATATTTTATTTAATTATCATAATGCTAAAAAAGCCATGAAAAATGCGGGCTATGGGATTATCGTCGAAGGTAATATGGATGCCATTATGTTAAGTGCCAAAGGCATTAAAAATGTCGTGGCTTTAATGGGGGTAGCAATTTCGGCAAGCCAAATTGAAGAATTATCTAAACTTCGGATTCCCTTTATCTTAATGCTCGATAATGATAATGCGGGTCTTCAAGCCACTGCCGAATTGGGGGATAAAATGGTTGCCAGTGGCCTCGATGTTAAAGTTGTAAGATTAAGTGGGGCGAAGGACCCTGATGAATATATTCGCGCCTTTGGTTTAGAGGCCTTAAAAAATAATTTAGCAAATCCCCAAAGTTATTTAGATTTTAAATTAAATTATTTAAAGGGCGATAAAGACTTGCAAACGGTGACAGATGTGGTAAAATACATCCGAGAAGTTTTAGCTTCTTTAACGCATTATGATGATCTAACCAAAGATATGATTATTACAAAATTAAGCAAAAAATATGATATTGATAAAGAGGTTTTAAAACAGAATTTAGCGGTTAAGCCAAAGGTTGAAACAGAAGCCAAACCGCCAGAAAAGGGGCGAAAAAATAAATACGATAAAGCGGTAGCCACCATTCTTTATGCCATGATGAATGATGCGAAATACATTCGGGTTTATAAGGAGAAATTGGGCTATTTTAAGAACAAAATCGAACGCATAATTGCCAGTGAAATTGTTTACTATAATAATAGTTACGAGGGCATTAATATTGCCGATTTTATGACCTTTGTACAGGATAAGACCGAAATTAGCGAGGTTGTAAATGATATTATCAATTATTGTGGGAATGAAGAACTTTCGATGGATAATTTTAATAGTTGTATTGATATTGTGCTACAAGAGTTAAAAAAAGATGAAATTAATGAATTAAAAAATAAAATGAAACAGGAAATGGATATTAATAAAAAGGTGGAAATGCTCGAAAAAATTGCGGCATTAAAAAAGGAAGTGTAGATTATGAAAAAGATTAACAAAATTAAAACATTAGAAGAAAGAGAAACGGATTTAATTAAATTAGGTAAAGAAAAAGGTTATATTACTTTTGAACAATTAGCCGAAGAATTAAAGGGTTTAGAAATTGATAGTGATTCTCTAGATGAATTATATAATAAGTTTGTCGAAAATAATATTAATGTCATTCCGGAATCTGATGTTGATGAATCTGGTCAAGCCCGGAAAAAAGAAACCACAGAAGAAGACATTATGATTGTCGAAGAAGATTTAGCCAAGGATTCCAATATTAATGATCCCGTGCGGATGTATTTAAAGGAAATTGGTCGGATTTCTTTGCTTTCTCCCGAACAAGAAATGGAAATATCTAAAAGAGTAGCCGCGGGCGATGAAGAAGCCAAAAGAATCTTAGCCGAATCCAATTTGCGGTTAGTTGTTAGTATTGCTAAAAGATATGTTGGTCGGGGCTTACTATTTTTGGATTTAATTCAAGAAGGTAATATTGGGTTAATGAAAGCCGTCGATAAATTCGACTACGATAAAGGTTATAAGTTTTCAACTTATGCTACCTGGTGGATTCGGCAAGCCATTACCCGGGCTTTAGCCGATCAAGCGAGAACCATTCGGGTACCTGTGCATATGGTCGAAACTATTAATAAAATGACCCGGATTCAACGGCAATTAACGCTTGATTTAAATCGGGATCCTACTGAAGAAGAAATTGCTAAGAAGATGAATATTACACCGGAAAAGGTGCGGGAAGTATTAAAAATAAGCCAAGAACCGCTTTCCTTAGAAACGCCAATTGGGGAAGAAGAAGATTCCAATTTTGGAGATTTTTTGAAAGATGAATCTTGTTTATCTCCGGAAGAGTTTACCGAAAATGAAATGCTAAAGAAAGAAATTAAAGAAGTTTTAATGTCCTTACAAGAAAGAGAACAACAAGTATTAGAATTGCGTTTCGGACTTATTGATGGTACTTGTCATACCTTGGAAGAAGTAGGAAAGAAGTTTAATGTTACGCGGGAACGGATTAGACAAATTGAAGCCAAGGCCTTAAGAAAATTAAGACATCCTTCCCGGGCCAAAAAATTACGCGATTTTTTGGGTGAATAATGAAAAGCAAACGCCTTACGGCCATTGCCGATATGGTGCAAAATGAACCGGTTATCGATATTGGCACGGATCATGCTTATATTCCGATTTATTTAGTAACAAATAAAAATTTTCAAGAGGTCTATGCTTCAGATATTTCAGCCAAAGTTTTAGAGCAAGCCAAGAAAAATATCCAAAAATATGGTTTGGAAAATAAGATAACTTTAATGCAAAATGCGGGCTTAAAAAATATTAATATCGAGTTTAAGACGGCCATTATTGCCGGCATGGGAACAAATACTATCAAAGAAATTTTAACCGGTGTTTCCGATTTACCAGAGACCTTAATTATTCAAAGTAATAATGATTTAGTATCTCTTCGCACCTTTATGCAAGATATTGGTTATCAAATTAGCGAAGAAAAGGTCCTTTTGGAAAAAGGTCAATATTATATTATTATCCATTATGAAAAGGGGCGAGATCATTTAAGTACGTCCGAAATTAAGTTTGGAAAAAGTTATGATAAAGCGTATTTAACATATTTAGGAAAAAAATATCAAAAAATCTATGAGTTAAGTCATAAAAAAGAATATTTAGATTTAATTGCCGAACTAAATAACTTTATTGAAAAAATACCGGATTAGCCACATTAGATGTCAAATTTAATGTGGTTTTTTTATTTGCCTCTGAAATATTTGGCGTTCTTTTAGCGGGTAGGGGATCACTATGGGCAAACTCCCGAATGGCACCCATCACTTTCCGGGCATTACTAATCATGGGTTTGGCTTGTTCGTAGATGGGAATTACTTGATTAGCAAAATTTAACCCGCGACTGATAGTTCCCATGATTTTAGTAAAAGAAAATGGTCTTGCAAAAGTATTGGCTCCAAACATTTTTCTCACCTAATATAATATATGATAAAGCATTATTTTGGTACCTTCGAAAACCCAATTTTAGGTTGTCAAAATCGAAGTTTAATGCTATACTTTAAATATAATAGTGGGAGGCTAGTTGATGGATAACGTTGTAAATAATGCAAGTAATGCTAATAATGCCAAAAACAAGTCCATAGTTAATATTTTAATATGGCCTTTTTATACTATTGCTAATATTTTAATGTTTGCAGTAAAGGGATTTAAGGCTTGCTTTTATGATTTATGGTTAATTGTATTTAATTCGGCAAGTTATAAATTAGATAAAATCTATCAATCAAGTAAAGATGATAATGTACTTGATAGTTCCGATGAAATGTATGAAAAAACGAAAAATGCCCGCAAGCCTAAAGTATATAAATATAGTGCTAAAACGATGGCTAAATTGGAACAAGAAAAGGCTTTATTATTAGAAGATTTACAAAAGGCTGGAGCAACTAGAAGCAAAGAAGCCCATATGTATTACTTTAAAGTTAAAGAACCTAATGGCCGAATAACGAATGGTACTATGTCAGGTTTTTCAAAATTAGATATTAACTCCTTTTTGTTAAACGAAGGATACGAAGTATATAGTATTAAAACCAGTCCGTTTATTGATTTTGTCTACCAAAAGAGTGCGCTTTTTGGTACCAAAAAAATGAATACCAAGGATTTAATTTTCTGGTTGACGCAATTATCTACTTATATTAAGGCTGGTTTAACATTGAATGATGCAATTAAAATATTAAATACCCAAATTAAAGGTAATCCAACTAGATTACGGGCTTTTCAATCTATTTCTTATGAACTTTCTCTAGGGGAATCTTTTTCGACAGCTTTGGAAAAACAAGGGGATATGTTCCCAGCCCTTTTAATTAATATGATAAAAGCGGCAGAAGCCAGTGGTACGTTAGTCGAAACTTTAGATGATATGGCCGATTATTATACCGAAATTAACAGTACCAAAAAAGAAATGATTAGTGCCATGACATATCCGGCTATTATTACCATTTTTGCTTTTGGCGTTATTGTGTTTATTTTAGTTTATGTAGTTCCCCAATTTACTGATATTTATGCTAATTATGGGGCGGAAATATCTGGTTTTACACGGTTTATTATTAATGCTAGTGACTTTTTAAAAAATAATATCTTATATATTTTAGTTGTTTTCCTTATTATTATAGTAGGCATATCATTAGCATATAAATATTTAAAATTATTTAGAACTTATTTTCAAATTTTTTTAATGCATATTCCTATTGTGAAGAATGTCATTATTTATAAAGAATTAACGATATTTGCTAAAACTTTTGCCTCTCTTTTGAAAAATAATGTCTTTATTACGGAAAGTATGGGAATTTTAAGTAAAATTACGAATAACGAAATATATAAAGCCGTCTTATATCGAACCATTAATAATATTATCAAGGGTGAAAAAATTAGTGAAGCCTTTAAAGATCACTGGGCTATTCCGGATGTGGCCTATTTCATGATTGTTACTGGAGAAGAAACAGGGCGTTTAGCCGATATGATGCAAAAGGTTAGTGAATACTATCAAGAATTACATCGTAATATAGTCAATAATTTGAAGGCCTTTATCGAACCAATTATGATTACTTTCTTAGCCGTTGTGGTTGGTTCCATTATTATCGCGGTCATTATCCCAATGTTTAATATTTATAGTATGATCGAGTAGGTGGAAAAATGCCCATATTAATATTTATCTTTGGCTTGTGTTTTGGTTCTTTCCTTTTAGTCGTGGGTTTAAGAGTACCTAAGCATCAAGATATTATCTTTTCGCGAAGTATTTGTGATGAATGTCATCATCAATTAAAATGGTATAATTTAATACCAATTTTTTCGTATCTTTTTCAAAAAGGTCAATGTAGTTATTGTCACAAAAAAATAGCGCCAATTAATTTAATTATGGAACTTGCAACAGGTATTCTTTTCTTAATTGGCTATTTGATGTATGGTCTTAGTTATCAATATTTTTTGTATTTAATCGTAATTTCTTTAATGTTACTTATTTTTATAACGGATTTTATTTATATGATTATTTTAGATAGTCCTTTGTTGATTGCTATTGTTTTAATAGTTGTTTTAAAATTTGTTTATTTGGGAAAAGAAGCAGTTTTAATTTCCTTAGCCAGTGGCGTTTTATTATTTCTAGTGATGCTTTTTATTCAATTTCTTGGGCAAAAAATATTTAAAAGAGATGCTTTAGGTGGGGGAGATGTCAAATTTGCCTTTATTATTGGGCTTTTATTAAATTTTCGTTTAGGATTAGTCGTTTTAATTTTATCCACTTTTTTAGCCTTGCCGTATTCTCTAGCAACGTTATATATTACCAAAAATAACGAAGTTCCTTATGGACCTTTTTTAGCCGGAGCCTTAACTATTGTCTTTGTTTTCTTAGATAAATTCCAAGCCTTAATTAATTTTTTATTTAGTTTATAACTATAAAAAAATACCTTAAAAGGTATTAGATAATATAAACTAAAATAGATGCTATAACACTACCAATCATTGCGAGAAGCATAAACCAAATAACTAGTTTTTGCACAGTTTTCTTTTTCAAAAATTCCACCTTCTTTAATATGCTTTAAATTTATCATATTTTTTAGCGTTTGGCAATATAATTTCTTAGGTGATAAAAATGTGGACAAGCATAAACAAAAAAATGCGGGCGTTTATAGTTACAATTATCCTTATCGGATTAATCGGAGGCATGCTATATGTTATATTTTTAAATAAGTCAGGAAAAAATATTCTTATTACAAGCATGACGAATTTTATTACCATGATTAAAGATATTAAAATTAATTTTTTAGCCACCCATTTGCTTATTATACCTTTATTAATCGTGAGTAGCTTCCTCTTAGTGGGGATTCCCATCGGCATATTTTATTTATTTTATAATGGTTTCTTAATGGGCTTTTTGATAAGTAATTTCTTTTTAGTTAAACATCTAAAAGGGTTAATTTTTGGAATTATTTATCTTATTATAACGCGGTTAGTTTTTTGTTTTTTTTACTTTATTTTACTTATAAATCTTTTAAAAATTGGTTATCAAATGATTAATTTAGTTTTTAAAAAAAGACAGTATCATAAAGATTATGTGCTAATGTATTTAAAAAAATGTTTAATTTGTTTAATTTTTATTTTAATTAATGATTTAATTTTGTATTTTTTAGGGGATAATCTTGTAAATATCTTTAAATTTTTAGTAATATAAGTTATACTATTGTTGTGATTTTAATGGAAAAAGTTATTGTGGGTGTAAGCGGAGGCGTGGACTCCGCGGTGGCCTTATATGTTTTACAAAAAGCCGGCTATGAAGTTGAAGGATTATTTATGCGTAATTGGGATAGCTCGATTAATAATGATAGTGAGGGTATCGCCATAGCGCAAGATATTTGTCCGCAAGAAAAGGATTATAATGATGCTCTTAAAGTATGCGAACAACTAGGGGTTAAACTTCATCGCGTTGATTTTATTAAGGAATATTGGGATTATGTTTTTTCCTATTTTTTAAAAGAACTAGATGCCGGACGGACGCCTAATCCGGATATGTTATGCAATCGATATATTAAATTTGATTTATTTTTACAAGAAGCCCAAAAATTAGGTGCTGATTATGTGGCAACAGGGCATTATGCACGCCTTGTTGATGGCAAATTAATGCGGGCGAAAGATTTAAATAAAGATCAAACTTATTTTTTAGCCGATGTTAAGCCCGAAAAATTTAAAAATGTTTTATTCCCTATAGGGGATTATACTAAAGATGAAGTTCGCCAAATTGCGATGGAACAAAATTTATATGTGGCGCAAAAAAAAGATTCGACTGGGATTTGCTTTATTGGGGAACGCCACTATCAACAATTTGTGCAAAATTACTTAAAGAAAAATCCGGGACCCATAATTGATGTCGAAACCAAACAGCAAATTGGAAAACATAATGGGTTAATGAATTATACCATTGG
>CANRAJ010000026.1 GCA_947628545.1 uncultured Bacilli bacterium
AAATAGAAAATTATTAGACATGTAAATTAAAAATCATAAAAATATATTTTAAATTTTAAAAAATACGGAAACTTAAATTGCTTAATAAATTGAACAAAATATTAAATTATGTTATATTTAAAAAGAATGGAGATTAGGTTATGAACTTAAAAACAGGATTACGAGTTTTTAATTGTTTCAAAGGCTTAGCGATATATTTGTCTTTAACTTTTGGCTTAAGTTGGCTTTTTAGTATGATTAAGACTACTAATTTCTGGCTTAATAATCTGCTTAATCTTTTAGTATCTTTAATTACTTGCATTGTTTTAGTTTATGTTTATCGGGATACCTTCACCCAAAAGTTGCAAGATTATAAAGATAACCGCAGCCAATATTTAAAAATGATATTTAAGTACTGGCTATGTGGTTTTATCCTTATGGTTGTAACTAATACTATTTTAATTAATTTTAGTGGTAGTATCGCCTCCAATGAAGAACAAAATCGCCAAATAATTAAAGAACTACCCTTTTATGCTTTAATTTCCACAACTATTTTAGCCCCAATTACTGAAGAAATTGTCTTTCGGGCTTCTTTCAAAGATTTATCGACTAACAAAAATGTTTGTGCCGTTGTATCAGGTATTCTTTTTGGTTTAATGCATGTTATTTTTAATGGCGATTTTATTTTTATCATCCCTTATGCTATTTTAGGTATCTTTATTGCTAAGGCCTATTTTGATACCGATAATATTTATAATAGTATTTTGATGCATGCTTTTCATAACACCTTCACAATAGCAATTATTTTTCTGGGAGGTGCCTTATGAAAAAGTTTCTCATTGGTTTTGTAATTTTAATCGTTTTAATTTTTTTATATGGACGGTATGTTGAACCCAACACTATTCGTGTTAAAGAATATACTTTAGCCAGCAGTAAAATCACAGAAAATATCAATGGCTTTAAAATTGCCCATTTTTCGGATTTACTATATAACGAGCGAACAACAACGAAATATGTAGAAAAAATTGTTAACAAAATTAATGAAACCAAACCTGATATTATTATTTTCACTGGCGATTTAATTGATAAAGATTATAAAATAAGTGCGGATGAGCAAAAAGCATTAATTAAAATATTAAATAAACTCGAATGCAGTTTATATAAATACGCTATTATTGGCGATAACGATAAAAAGAATCTCGATCAATACCATAATATCTTAGAAGCCATTGATTTTAAATTATTAAATAATGCCCGAGAATATGTTTTTTATAAAGATATTAATCCTCTTAAAATCCTGGGTTTAACGGATTCTGCGGATATTGCCAGCATTATGGTGGATGAAGAAAACATAACGCCACTATACACAATTGCTTTAAGTCATTATCCCGATGATATCGAAAAAATTACCGACAATAACAATATCGATTTAGTCCTAAGCGGTCATGCCCTTGGTGGGGTGGTTAGGGTGCCATTTATTGGTCCCCTTATCAAAAAGGATGGCGCAAAAAAATATTTAGATAGTCATTATAAATTAAATAATAGTGAGGTCTATATTGCAAATGGTATTGGCAATGAATCCTTTAATTTCCGGTTATTTAATATACCTACCATTAACTTATATCGTTTAGTGCAAAAATAAATTAAGCCAAGAAAAAACTAGTCATAAACTAGTTCTTATAGAAATTCAATTAATTTATAATTCGCATTTAGTTTTTCAACTAAAGAATCTTTTTCGTATTTATCTAACATTTCTTTAAAGTTACTATGATCCATAAAGAAGACATCCGTATAATTTAAGAACATATCAACATAAGTATTAACCCCTAAATCTTTTAAATAGCCTAGATTCATTTCCACTAATTTTTGACTTTTCTTAATTTCATTCATAATCTTCTTGGGCGTAACATCAATTAATTCGTCAATATCTTCAGGAGTAAAATCATATTTTTCTAAAAATTTCATTAGGCAACCTCTCCTTCATGGCTATGACTTCTACTCATACCCTTTTCTTCTGTATCAGTTAAACCTAATACGGCATCAATCTTTTCACTTACTAAGGAATCATCAGGTAAACCAAATGCTTCCCGAAAGGCTTGTAGCAAGATTTCCTTTTCACTAAATTCTGGATTTATTTTATCAATAATAGCATTAATTCTTTCCGCATCATCGGCACTATCAAACATTTTTAAGATTTCTAAAGCATGGGCTTTAATATCTTCCGCACTACTTTTTACTGCCTCTTCAGGAGCAGGAGTGTGTTTTTCTAATGCTTGTTCTAAATTTAATTTATTAAATTCTCTTTGACTAAAGATAAAATCATAACATAATCCCGTTTCCGGATCTTTATAAGCCACGCCTAAAGCATCACATTGACCCATTCTTTTAATAATACCAGCTGCAGTTATGCAAAGTTTCTTCGGATCTTTTTTAATATCTTCGATATAAAACATTTTTTCCGCTAGTTCAACGGCTTGAATTGCAGTCCGCGGATCAAGGGTTAAAACTTTAAAATGACTAGGTGTTGATATTTTAATATCATGTTTCTTTAAAATATCAATTACCTCTTCATAAGCATTAGCCAAACTTACCGAAAACTTGTAAATTTGGGCTTTCTTTTGATCACTAAAATCGGCTGTTAATTCCGGTAATCTTTCCATTACACTCATTACCACATCATCCTTTCTAATATGCCATTAAAGGTACTTTCTTGGGATCTAATCCACTTATTTGTAAAACATTAATTGTATTAGTTAAACCATTTAAATCATATTTTGTTAAGACACTTGGAACTAAGCCAATATCACTTGGTTCCTTACCTATTTCTAATAATTTAGTAATTTTTTCATTTAATTCTTTATCATATAATAATTCATAGTTTTCATATAAAACATCCGGATTGATATTTTTTTCTTTAATAATGGCAACATTTTGTTTTAAAACATCTTCGGCATAGTTTTCTAACAATTTAGTAACGGCTTTTTCCGAAAATTGAGTAATATCTAAGCCCGCTTCTTTAATGATTCGTTCAAAAGTTGCTTTAGCACTTTCTCCTGCATAGGCATCTTGTTCTTTTGCCTCAGCCACCACTTGGGAATCAATTAAATCCGTTGGTTCTTCACTCGTTTCGGCATCTTTAACTTCTTCTAAAGTATCATATTTAATATCCGCATCATCATCTACTAAAACTATTTCATCAATTATACTATCTTTCGTTTCGTTTTTTTCAGAAACACTATTTTCAATTTCATGGTTATTTACTTTCGCATCATAATCATATAAAGCATCTTCAGGGAACATTAATAATTTTGCCGCTTCTCTTTGTTCATTTTCATCAAAAGCAAACTTTTCTAAAAGCGTAACAATTTCATCCCGGGTAATATTAATATTACCATTTAGGGCTAAATTAATATATTTATTTAATTTGGCTTGATTACTAATGGCTTCATCTTTCCGAATACCCAATTCTTCAACTTTCGTAATCGCGTTATTCATTTCTTTTTCAACGCTATCTAATTTTTCTTGGGCACTTTTATTATGATTTACTACCTTATCAATTGTTTCGGGTAATAATTTACTTACCTTCGCATTAATTATTTCGGGGTCAAAATCAATTTTTAATTGATCTAAAACAAAAGCAAAATCTTCCCGATTAATGTTACTCAAAACATCGACTAATTTATTACCTTGTTCCGCTAATAAAGATTCTTCATTGGTAAGCCGTTCGATTTCTTTTAGCAAAACTTCTTTTTCATTTTTCGTTCTTTCTTGGGTTTCAATTGCTTCTTCCCGTTCTTTATTCATTTGTTTTAAGATAACACTATCTTCACCCCGAAGATTGTATAACTTATCTAACAAATTTTTGGTTTCACTGGATAATATCTTCATTTTATTCACGCCCTTTATTATATCTAAAGTATAACAAAACTAGCGTTCTTTGTAAAGCCCTCGAACCGAAAAAATTGAAATAATTATGGCCCTTTAACCAAAAAAAGTTCTTTGGAATATATTACTTACGAGGAGGAATATATTTTGAAAAAAAGAATTTTAATTTTTATTTCGGTATTAATCGTGGTTGTGGCCGTAGGTATCGTTATTGCTATATTTGCCCATCATAAGGAAGATACTAATTTAACGAAAGTCCGCTTAGCCGAGGTTACCCATAGTTCTTTTTATACCCCACTTTATGTAGCCCTTGAAAAAGGTTATTTTAAAGATGAAGGCATCGATTTAGAACTTATTTTAACCCCCGGAGCGGATAAGGTAAGTGCGGCTGTTTTATCTAATGATGTCGAACTTGGCTTAGCCGGAGCCGAATCAGCCATTTATGTCTATAATGAACAAGAGGCAGATTACTTGCAAATCTTCGCCGGGTTAACCAAACGCGATGGTCAATTCATTGTTTCCCGAGAAAAAAGAGCCAATTTTAGTTTAACTGATTTATATGGTCAAGAAATTTTAGTCGGTCGTTCTAGTGGTATGCCAGCCCTAAACTTTCTAAATGCCTTAAAGAAAGCCAATATTGATCTGACTAAAATTAACGCCAATTACGCAGTCGAGTTTGCTGCTTTATCGGGCACCTTTATTGGGGGCACTGGCGACTTTGTTAATCTTTTTGAACCAAATGCCACGGCTTTGGAAGAACAAGGTTATGGCTATGTCGTAGCCAGTGTCGGTGAACTTTCTGGAGAGGTTCCCTATACGGCTTTTTATGCCCGCAAAAGTTACATCGAAAAACATAGTGATATCATTACCAAGTTTACGAATGCTATTGCTAAAGGGATAAAATATACCCTCGAAAATGATGCCCAAACCGTGGCTCAAGATATTATAAATGAGTTTCCCGATACCAAAGTAGCGGATTTAGCCAAAATGATTGAACGCTATCGGGAATATGACTGTTGGTTACCTAATCCTTTTATTGAAGAAGAACTATTTACTAATTTAGAAGAGTTTCTCATTGATTTTGATCTAATTAAAGATAATGTTCCATTTAATGATTTAGTCCATAATTTTTATCATGACTAAAAGTTTATTAACTATTAAAAACTTAAAGAAAAACTATCATACATTAAATGGAGAAATTGAAGCCATCGATAATATAAGTTTAGATGTTTGTGAGGGTGAGTTTATCTGTATTGTTGGTTCCAGTGGTTGTGGTAAATCAACCCTTTTAAACATTTTAGCCAATTTAGAAACCAAATCCGCCGGAGAAATTAATTATCACCAAAAAGATTTAAAAATCGGCTATATGCTACAAGAAGATGCTCTTTTTCCTTGGCTAACTATTTTAGATAATGCCCTTTTGGGTTTAGTAATTGAAAAAAAGGATAGTCCCGAGAATATAAAATATGTTAAAGAACTTTTAAAGGCCTACGGTTTAGCCGAATTTCAAGATAAATATCCGCGCCAATTATCAGGTGGGATGAAACAACGGGTTGCTCTTATTCGTACGCTAGCAACTAGACCTGATATCTTGCTTTTAGACGAACCTTTTTCGGCTTTAGATTATCAATCACGGCTAGCAGTCAGCAATGATGTTTACCAAATCATAAAAAAAGAACATAAAACCGTAATTATGATAACTCACGATATTGCCGAGGCCATCAGTTTAGCCAGTCGCATTATTGTTTTATCAAAAAGACCGGCGAAAATCAAAAGTGTCTATGAACTTAATTTAAGTGATACCTTAAATCCTATTGCCCGTCGCCAAGCCCCAGAATTTTCTAAGTATTATGAAAAAATATGGAAGGATCTTGATATCAATGTCTGAGGTTCAAAAAAAGTTTATGCGCCGCCAAAAAGGCGAAAAATATTTAATTTTGCTAATTCAAATTTTAATTGTCGGGGGCTTTTTTGGCTTATGGGAAATCCTAGCAAGACATAAAATTATCAATGAGTTTATTTTTTCTTCTCCGAGTAAAATCTGGCAAACCATTTATGATTTAATGCTCGCCGGGAATCTCTTTCACCATATTTTTACCACTTTATACGAAATCCTCATTGCTTTTGTTTTAGGTATTATCTTAGGTTTTATCATTGCAATTATTTTATATGAATTACCTTTGCTCGCCAAAATAGTAGATCCCTTTTTAACAATGTTAAACTCTCTACCCAAAGTAGCAATTGGTCCTTTAATTATTATCATTGCTGGTGCCCGAACTAAAAGTATTATTATAATGGCTTTATTAATTAATTTAATTGTCAGTATTATTACTATCTATAATGGCTTTTTAAATATTGATCCTTGTAAATTAAAACTACTAGATTCTCTAAAAGCCACTAAAATGCAAAAATTAACTAAATTAATTATTCCGGCTTCCTATCAAACTATTATTTCCAGTTTAAAGCTTAACATTTCCATGAGTCAAATTGGGGTCATTATGGGGGAATTTCTCGTTAGCCGCGCAGGCATTGGCTATCTCATCATTTATGGCACCCAAGTATTTAATTTAAGTTTAGTTATGAGTGGCATCTTAATTTTAATTATTATTTCTTTTATTCTTTATCAAATAGTTACTTATTTAGAACATCTACTATTAAAAAATAAATTCTAATTTTACCAGAATTTATTTTTCTTTTTAAGTTAAAATAAAAGTAACGGTATTACAAATAACCGCGATAAAGAAAAGTATTCCCGCGAATAAATCCGTTTTATCTTTTTTTATTTTATAACGGCTTAAAAAAGTAACACAATTATAGGCACATAATAAACTAACTAAAGAGGCCATTGAGGTATTTTTAAAAAAAGAAATAAATATTAAGATTATAGCAAATAAAGCCATGCCAATAATACCATATTTCATAGATTTTAAATTTACTAATTCCGTTAAATTAATGATATTTTCGGCACTCTTTTTTTCCATATCTTGGCTTTCGATAATCTCACCCGCTAAAATATCATTAACATTTACTTTTAATATTTCGCTTAAAGGTTTTAATAGCGACATATCCATTAGACATAGGCCTCTTTCCCACTTACTTACAGCATTTTTCGTAATTCCTAATTTTTCCGCTAAATCCTCTTGTGTCAAATTTTTTAATTTTCGCTGTTTAGCAATAAATTGCCCAATTCGTTCTTGATTCATATCTTCTCCTTTCAAGCAAAATAATATAATTTATCAGTTTATTTTTAAACATACTAATGGTTCACTTTTATTTTCTAATTCAATATTTTTTGTTTCAATTAATAGTTTATCAAAATCAGATATATATTTTTGATCCTGAATAATTCTATATTTCATATTCACCAAGAGCTAATTTATCGGCCATTTTTCTTGTAATTTTACCATCAGCAGCAGTTATTCAAATTTTTCGAATAACTGCTTTTTCTTTTAATTCATTATTAAAAAATATTTCTTTTAAATGATAATTAATAGTATTAGTTATAAAATTAAATAGCCCTTTGGCGTCGTTTAAATCAATCCAAGTGGCTCATAAAAAAACGCCATTTTGTTATAAATCAGTTAATTTATTTTGCTTTAATATATCTTTTAATTTTGCTTCAATCCATTTATCAGAATATCCTTTTTTACGATAATAATTAATTGCTCTTTTAATAGCAATTTCAGGATCAAATACTTCATCTATTTTTTCACTGCCTAGATTGGCAAGCCATAGTTTAAAAGGTTCGGCTTTAGGACTGGGAACAGATTCGATTAATCTTAATATTCCTTTGATATCTAGAACATCTGTTAAATAACTTTTTCCATCTTTTTGAGATTTTAATTTCAGTTGTCCTAATTTTGAAGACAACTGATTTCCCTCATTATCTAATTTTGTTTTTAAATCATTCCAATATTTTCTTGGCCTAGGGCTTTCTGTTAACATACTAATAACATCAACAACACTGAAATAATAATCTTCTTTTTCTTTATCCCAAATGCTTCTTATTTCTTTTCCTTCAAATAAGTTCAAAATTGCTTCTAATTTATTCTGATTCATAAAATCTCCTTATTAACATTATTTTCTGAAGACAATTCCTTTTCTTTTTCCAGTTCTTTAAGACTTTTCTTAGGCGTTGGCAATTCTTCTGGCATTGTTCCACCCAATTCTTTTATTGTTTTTCTTATCTTATTTCCAACTTCATAATGAGTTTTGTTTGCTTCTTTTTCCGTTTTAATTTTATCCCTTCTTAACTTTTTTTCCGTTTGGGAAATTCTAAAAAAGTTAGCAATTAATTCTTCACTACCCATATTATCTAAAATATCTTCTCTATAGCGTAAACCTTTTCTCCTTGCAATATCATCGGCAGTCTCACCATTGTATAAACCCTTATATCCAAAATTATGAAATTTATCAAAATTCTTGACATGTGCTTTTTTAGCCGCTTGATTTAAGGAATAATTACCTTTTTTAGTTAAATTTCTTTGATAAAATCGCTTTTCATCCTCAGACAAATTACTATATTCATTTTCATTAATTTCTTGTTTTCTTGTTTGTACAGCAAAATAAGTCTGTGCTAAAGCAATAACTGATTTTCTACTATCTCCATTTTGAGCAATCAAATAGCAGGCATACCTTGACAATTTATAGTTTTTTTGTTTTCTTTGAGCATTTGAACCTATAGAGACCATTTTGTCGACATCGACAAAATGGTCCAATATATTAAAGCCACTATTACTACAAGAATTTTTGGCCTTACTTATTACATTGTCAAATTTTCGCCATTCTTTATAGTCTAAGACCGCTTGTAACTCTCTAGCATCCCAATATTCAATACCAAACTTATCAAAATGTTTGATATTCTCAAATGACTTTGTTGCTTCTTCAATTACTACATTATTTTCTTTCATTTTTACCACCTAATTTTTTAATTTAAATATATTATACTGTGCAAACATTTGTTTGACAATACCTTTTTTTGTATATTTTAATAAAAATATTAAGATATACAAAAACAAACCAAATAACTGGTCTGTTCAATTTTAAATAACCAAAACTTTATTTATAAACTTTTGCTCTTTACTTTTGAATCGTAATGGTTATATCCTCATTACCTAAATCAGGTAAATTAGTGATATGACCTATCTTCGTATAACGATAACTCGTGGAAAAAGATTTATAAAAAATAACAAGACAATTATTGCCATAAAGCATAACATCACCTTTTTGAATATTTCCGATATCTTGACTATCCGTCGGTAAAGTATTTTCTAAATAAACATATTTTTCATTACCATTTAACTCTTGCATTGTAAGTTCTAAAGGTAACATTTTTAATAATGCTTGCACACTAGCATTATCTTCTAACGCTACAGCATATTTTTGCTTATTTAATGTAATACTCATTGTTTCCATTTCGTTACCTTCCTTATTCAAATCAAGTTGTTCATCTAAAGGAGGAGCATATTTTTTCCACTTAAAGACAGTTACTTTTTGATCATTTTGAAAAACATATGTATAAACCAAAATTCCTTTTTCTTTTTTTAGAACAATGCCTTTGTTATAATTTTCTGTAATTTTAATAAAGGGACTACTATCTAAAACTTTAGCTTGAATGGTATCTATTATAATAATACCTATTATAATGATTAAAAAAATTATTATAATTTTGATTGTTCTTTTCATTTTTAATTTTTCCTTAATTTACATTATTTTTGTTCTAAATTTTTTAAAATAAATTTACTTAAAGCACCATTCCCTTTAGCGGTAAAATGAATCTTATCGATTACTAAATAATCTTCATTATTATCTAAATTGCTAGCAAAACTTAAAATTTTAATATTATCTTTGGCCAAAGCTTGAATCGTTTCTTCACTCTTTTTATCTAAAGATAAAATAGTAACTTGCCTATTACCTAATAAATCAAATATGGTTTGATATTCTTCTAAAGTTAAATTAAAACTTTGATCAAAAAGCCAAACTAAATTATTAGTTAAAGTATTGTCAGCAATTTGCCGCTCTAAATCGGACTTAAAACTAGCAAAATCGTAATCAGATTTAATACTAAAATATGATTCTTCAAAACTTGGTTTTAAATCATTAAAAATATTTAAAAGTAAGTCATTACCATAAAAACTATACCGATTTTGTTGTTCTTGTTCGTGCTTAGCAATATAATCATTTTTCTTGGCTTCGGCTTTGGCTAAATAAACATCATAAATTGCTTGATAAATAGTATCGGCATAAACTTTGCGGCCCGTTCCCGTTAGATGGATGCCATCATGAGCAAAATATTCACTATGGCCCGCGGAGATTTTTTCCCAATCGATAATGTGTAAGTTGGCATGTTTTTCCGCAAAAGCAACTAATTTAGCATTAACATGGACATCTTTATCATTGGTTACGGTTATCCAGAATACTTCTCTTTCACCAATCGTAGTCATTATTTCTTCCCGACACTTTTCCCCACAGTCACCATTAGTGCCTAAATTAAAGATTATAGCATCGCCTAACATATTTTTATTTTTTAAATCAACTAATATTTCATTAGCCGCATAACCAGTCCGCGATACTTTGGCATCAAAATAACCATTCGGAAATTTATTCATTAAAGCCGTAACGGCCCCAAGCATAACGGAATCCCCGACTCCAACAACTGGCATATTGGTAATTGTTTCTTGCAACTTTTCGGGATCAACATCCATTTTAGCAATTTCTAACTGAAAAGCCGCGGCCGCTTCTTGTTGTTTTAAAGCATATTCGGCTTGGTTAGTTTCTAGTAATTTCGTATTCGCGTTTAATTCTGCTTCTAAGTTACGCATTTCTTTTTGATAATTTTTACTTCCTAAATATTTGCCTAAGCCAATTAAAGTGGCCGCAAGCAAAAGACCCCAAGCAACATATTTGCCTTTATTATTTTTAGCAAAGTGATGATTTAAAAGCCAATGGGTTAGCCAAGATAAAGATATCGTTATTAAAATAGTAAGGAAAGCAATTAGATAACAATTAGTTAAATATAATCCTAAAACATAGATTACCGGATATTGCCATAAGTAAAACTCATAACTTAAAGAAGCCAGATATTTAGTGGCCTTTTCCCGTTTTGCTAATTTTATTTTTCCTTTAAATGTAGCATAATCAATTAAGCGACAAGTAATTAAAGTTACACCAATCATGGCCCATGGCATCAACTGAGAACTAGAATTAACAAATAAACAAAGAATAATTAAAAGGCCAAAGTAAGTCCCCATAACCCATGGTTGCTTTTGGTTATCTTTTAAAGAGGCCTTAATAACTTTTTTATAATACATATGCATAAAGCCCAAAGTAAGGCCAAAGAATAAAGAAAAGGCCCGAGTAAAAGTACTATAATAAGTAACCATTAAGTTTTGCGTATAATAAGCATAAGTAAAATAAATTGTTCCACCTATAGACAAAAGACCAGTGATTAAAGGTGGTAAATAAGGTTTAACTTTTTGTCCTAATTTTCTTAAACCCAAGAAAATAAACGGAAAAACAATTTCAAATTGTAAAAGAATTGCAATATACCATAAATGCATAAAAGGCGAAGATACATGCCGCGCAAAATAATCTAAATTCACACTTAATTGCCAAAAATTATTATAGCCAAAGATAATTGAGGTAACCTCTGGTTTTAAATTAAGCCAAGTTGGTTGGGGAATTAAAGTAATAAAGGCAACTGAAAGAAAAACTACCACTAATAAAGGCAAATATATTTTTAAAAAACGATTTTTATAGTATTCTTTTAAAGAAAAGTGAGCCGCATTAAAAGCGGAAATAACCGCTAAATAACCACTTAAAACTAAAAAGATACAAACGGCTAAATAACCACCTTTTAAAATATTTAAATGATAAAAAATAATGGCTAGACAGGCAAAAAGCCGAATAAAATCTAAGCGTTGATAATAAATACTTCTTTTTCTTTTCATTTTAAGCTACCTACCCTACATTTAAAATTATATAAAAGGGGGCTAAAAAAAACAAGCAATTTTTTTAAAAACTAGTCCAATATAATTTGCAATAAGTGGATAAGCTCATATTTTATAATTGAGGAGGAAAAAATTTGAATTATTATAATACCGCTTTGCAAAAAATTAAATGTGCGCAAAGTCAATTTAGTACGGGTGGCTGTTGCTGTTTTGGCAATGTTGGGCCAACGGGACCAACCGGACCAGCTGGGCCTGCCACAATTGCTATCGGTACGGTAACTACCGGTGCTCCCGGAACTGATGCCACAGTTACGAATGGGGGCACAAGTGAAAATGTTATTTTAAATTTCACGATTCCCCAAGGCGTAACTGGACCAACCGGACCTCAAGGCGAACCGGGTATCGCGGGTGCTACTGGTCCAACTGGGCCACAAGGTGAACCGGGAATTGCGGGTGCTACAGGACCAACCGGACCACAAGGTGAACCAGGAGTTGCGGGTGCTACCGGACCAGCAGCAACGTTTACGATAAATCCTACCCAAACTGCTGCTCCAGGGGAAAATGGTAATGTTGAAATTGCTGGTACAGACGGGGCCTATACTTTAACCTTTACCGTACCTCAAGGTCCAACGGGACCAACGGGTAATGGTTTGGCAGCTTATGGTGGTCTTTATAATGCGGCAACGGGTACAACGACGCTAACTGATGCGGCAACGGATTATCAAGTTACATTGCCAACTGCTATGGATGGTTTAGAAAATGTCACTACGGCTAATAATGCCCTTACTGTCTTACAAGCCGGTACTTATGAAATTAATTATAATGTTACGGCAAGTACACCTGCAGACATTACTAATCTACAATTTAATGTGCGGAATAATGCGGTTCCCCTAGCACCTACAACGGAAACAACCGCAACCTTAGGTACTGATGATACCGTAACTTATAGTGGTAGTTTCATAACTACGCTAGGAGCCAATGATGTTATCGATATGGCTTTCCAAGCCCCTGCTGGAGGCGGAACTGTTAACACAGCCAATGCCAAATTAACTGTGAAAAAGCTTGATGGCACCACTGCTGCAGCAGCTTAAGGGAAGAATGCTAGAAAGCATTCTTCTTTATTTTTAAGAAAGAAGGTAGTCTGAAAAGAAAAAAGAAATTTATTTTATAAAAATAAGTAAAAAAGGGCAGACTTCCCCTTACCCCAAAGAAAGTCAAAAATAAACTTATTA
>CANRAJ010000027.1 GCA_947628545.1 uncultured Bacilli bacterium
ATATTACTAAATTATATAACGATGATAAAATTATATTAGAAATTGATGCAAAAGTATTAATTCCTAAAAAGTGAGATAAAGTTTGAAATTACTTTACCAACCGTTCCAAGTTGTTAAAGTAGTTGAGTTATTTTACTCAACTTTTTAAATGTATATTTTTCTAATATATTCATATAATAAAAATAGTAATGTTGTTAGTTTGTTGATTTGTGTTGTTAGTTTGTTGACAAATGGTATCATTAATGCAAAAGAAAAGAGGTATTATAAGATGAAAACATTAACTAGTGCTATCAACGTACAAGTTGATGCAAGAGATAAGGAACAAGCTACTAATATTTTAAAAGATTTGGGTATTAATATGAGTACATTTATAAATATGGCAATAAAACAAGTCATAAAAAAAGATGGATTACCATTTGAAGTAACTAATCCTAAGCCTAGTGATGAATTATTAGATGCTTTAAAAGAAGGCGAAGATATTATTCAAGAAATTAGAGATGGTAAAAGAACAGGATATAATAACGTTAATGAAATGTTGAGGGCTATTATAAATGATTAACTTTGATCTAGACACTAAATATAAGATTGATTTTACAAGTAATTTCAAAAAGCAATTAAAAAAATTATAAAATAAAATAAAGATATAAATGAATTATTAGAAGTAATTACAAAATTAGCGAATTTAGAAAACTTAGATTCTAAATATCGTAATCATGATTTAATAAATGATAAAACATATAAAGATTGTTCTGAATGTCATATCAAACCTGATTGGTTGCTTATTTATAAATATGTTGATGATAAACTGGTTTTAGTTTTATTTACGATTGGTAGTCATAGCGAATTGTTCAGGTAAATAGTCCTATTGGTAAATTTAAGTTGGTATTTATTAGATTCTATCTTATTAATGTATGAGATGAATTATTCAACTTCTTCTCTATACGAACTTTTTAGTTCTTTTTTTATTGCCAAAAAGTTGCCGAAAAATTACCGAATAAATTGATAAAATAATTATCCAACATTTGATTTTAAAAAAAAATATAGTGAACGAAAAGTAAATGAAAATTAAAATAATGGGGCAAAAAGGCGTAAAATGGCTTGCCAAACTGATTTTATAAAGCCCGTTTTAACATCTTGATCATTAAGTTTTTGACAATCTTTAAAAGTCGCTTGAAAATCAGCATAAATATCTTTTATCGCGGGTACTTCTTCTAAGTAAATTCCATTTTCAAAATGAAGATATAAGCTTCGATAATCTAGATTTATGGTTCCCACTACCGCCCGGATATCATCGGCTAAAAAGACTTTGGAATGGACAAAGCCCTTGCGATATTTATAGATTTTAACTCCACCTTCATGTAAGCCCTTAAAGAAAGATACAGTTTGAGTATAAACTATTTTTTTATCTGGAATTCCGGGAACAATAATTCGTACATCTACCCCTCTTTTGGCAGCTCGACATAAAGCATTTACCATATCGGTATCGATTATTAAATAAGGACTCATAATATATAAATATTTTTTCGCACTATTAATCATATTGATATAGACATCTTCACCAATTAAATCACGATGTAAAGGTGCCACGCCATAAGGAATTACATAGCCAGGCATTTGAGATTCTTTTTTAAAGTCATATTTAAATTTGGTAATATCTTTATCTTCATTAATATTAGCATTCCATAAAGTTAAAAACATTACCGTTAAATTCCATATGGCATCACCGACAATCTTAATTCCATTATCTTTCCAAATGCCAAAGCGACTATTAAGATTAATGTATTCATCACTTAAATTAACCCCACCGGAAAAGGCCACTTTACCATCGATAATCGTCATTTTACGGTGATCGCGATTATTCATAAATATACCGCGAAAAGGGCTTAACTTATTAAAGGGAATGCATTTGATATTATATTGGGCCAATTGCTTAGCATAATTAGTGGCTAGCATTGTAATACTTCCCATATCATCATAAAGAATGCGCACATCTACACCCTTGGCGGCTTTATCCTTTAAAATATCTAATATGCTATTCCACATAACACCTTCATTAATAATAAAATATTCCATAAAGATAAACTTTTCGGCTTTTTGTAATTCTTTTAATAATTCGGGATAAAAAACCTCCCCAAAATTATAATAAGTTACCGCATTATTAGTACTAACAACATAATTAGTGCGATTCAATAAATAATTTAAATTATCTAGTTGCTTCGCACTTATTTCTTTTTTTAAATCCGCATCTTGGTTTAAATACTTACTATACTTTTTTTCATAAAGAAAAATATTTTTTAATAATTTATTCTTTGAATAATTTCGACCTAAGGTAATTAATAAAATAGTTCCAAAAATGGGAAAAATTAAAACTAAAATAATCCACGGTAAATCATTAGAAAGCCGCGTACTATTTTTTAAGATACCTAAAACAATTAAAATGCTTGCAATACTATAAAAAATGGTAATGACTCCCAAATACTTAGAGAAAAATAAGCGAATCATTATTGCAAAACCAAATTGAAGAATAACCCCAAAAGCAACAATTAAAATTCTTTTGATAGCATTAATCATTAATTACTCCTTATAAACGAAACCCGGCAGGGCTTAAATAATTGAGCTAATCCATAACTCTTATATTCTGTATAAGAATAAATCATTTAAGACTTATATGCCGGATTTTTCTAAAAATATCTTAACATTATTTATCTAAAATCGTCAACTACTTTCCAAACTTTCGGGAAGGAAAACGGCTTTCAAAAACCAGATGGGGTTTTATTTGTTTATAGAAAGTATTATCGTTGCCATTATATTTTTTATAAAGGGAGTTGGCTACAATATCAGCCCATTCAATTAAATAACAACTTTTTGATTCCAAATAATGAATTTTAAATTCAACAGATCTTAATCGATGCTTTTTTTCTAAGTGTTCCATCACTAATTTATTATATAAATATTGTTTTAACGCTAGGCGATTGCCAATTTTAACCGTTCGATTATCTAAATATAAATTAATTTGCGTCACATTTTTATGATGATCTAAAACGTTTTTCACTAATAAATGAATTAAATAATTATAGCACGCGTTTTTATCATCGGCTTTTTTAAGAATCATCGTTGTGTGTTTTAAGTCTAAAACAATATACCTTACTTTAATTCCGGTATAAAGAATTTTGGAAAGTAATATATTTCTTTCCTCATTATTTAAAGCGGTGCCTTTTAATTCATTACTCTTGGCATAACCATATTCGTTTTTAAAACGGCAAATCACCCGACCGGCCCGCCGCGTTAGGGCTTTATGGTCATCCCTGGTTACTTCTAAAGCGCACACTAAAAAATAACGGCCCATTCCTGGGCCTAAGTTACCAGACTCATCGATGTATAAATTAACCTCGTGAATAAACCTCACCCCCTGAAGTTTAAGCTAAAGTCATTATAACAACTTTTTTTCTTCTTGCCTAGGTTTTTTATAATTTATGACCATTATAATAGGAGTTTGGCCCAAAATCGGGAGAATAAATATCAAGGCCTTCCAAGTGTTGATATTCACTTTGATCTAATTTTTGATAAAGTTTACGATCAATAACTACGATTGGCAAATGCTTTTTTTGGGCTTCCTTCAAAGAATTATTATTGACCGCATCAAAACAGACGATATAATCCGGTTCAATTCTTTCATAAGTATCAAGTTCCGGATTATAATTATTGGCAATTTGAATTTCATTCATTATTTTGGTACTTAATATTTCTTCATTTTGCCGAATCCGGTTAATATATTCACTATTTTCTTGTTCTTTTGTATCGCCACTTAAGGCATCTCTTTCTAAAACATGAATAACATTTTCCGGGGGAAAATTTGTATAACCATAAATGATAACATGTTCATTAAAGACATCGAGATTATTTTGACTAATTAAACTAAAACATTTCCGAATTCGATGAGCATGTTTCCCTTTTTGGGGATATTGACAAGAAACTAACGCATTAAAATTTTGTCCCTTAAGTTCATAAATTGGTACTCCTAGTTTTTTCGTTTGTTCTTTGTTTTCCAAAGAGCCAATATCTTTTATATTTAAACATTTATCTTTCATCGTTTGATAGGCAACATCCTTAACTTGCCGCATATCATCATAAAATTCACTTTGTAGACCTTGATCTTTCTGTTTTTCATAAAAAGCCATTATTTCATTAGTATCCCATTCATAAAAATGTTCTAATTTTTGGTAATAATTTACCTTTTCTATCGAAAGTAAAGATTCCTTTAAAGAGCCATTAAAGGAAAGCATTTCGTGAATATTCATACTCATATTTTTAATGGAATCCCCATATAGTAAGTTTATGACAATATTGCTCAGTAACCGATGAGTTTTCTCTTGTTCGTTTAAATCACGATTTAAAAAATAAAAACGATTTAAATAACCCTCAAATGGTTGAATTTCTTCAAATAAACGTTCTACCGGTTCATATTTTAAAGTTTTACTTTCCGCTTCATATAAGGATAAAATTTTTAGTAACATTTGTTGCTTTAGCATTTTTAAATATTCCACATTATTATTCCGGGCTAAACTTTCGATAGTCATGTCCATTGTTTGGAGCGATATATCCAATACCTGCTTATTGAAAAAAATCTTATTTTGATACAGTTGTGGCGGAACATTCATTTTTAACATTAAGCCAAATAGTTGGCCTGATGTTAAACCAACGGCATTATTTTTAAGATAGGACTCGGCCACATCACGATCAAGAAAAAATAGAGTACGAGTAATTATATCACTATCATTTATTTCTTTTAAAAACTTTTGTTGTTCTTCTTTATTTTTAAAACTATGAGGTAATTGACTAATTAAAAGATTACTAATTGGCATTTCATGATTTAAACAATATTTCAATAATTTTAATACAAAATCCACATTAAAATTTAATTCACTATAAATAGCATCGGCATTAAACATAAAAAATTTAATGAATTCGCCATTATCAAATAAATATTCCATGAATTCGGCTTTGTTATATCGAATAAAGGTAATTAAATAAACATAACTTTTATGGTCGGCCCGATGGGCAATTTTTTCCAAAAACGCCCCTTCCATAAAGGGCAATAATTCCTTAAAGGAATAAACTTGACTAACTTGTTCAAAGTCCCAAATATTATCCGAAGTATCCAAAATAAATAATTTGGCTAAAAAGTTTGCATCATTTAACAAAGATAATCTTTCAGCATCACTCATCATTTTCACATGACTTAAGAAAACTTTATAGGGTTGCGAAAGCAACTCCGCGATGGTCGGAGTTTTAATTTTTACCTCAGGTAATGGTTCAAAATCTAAATAATCAATTTCGTCCATCTTTTCACCTATCTTAAAATTATCTTAACACTTTTTTGTCCCAGAAACAATTCTTAGGCCAAATTCTTGCCTTCATTTGTCACTTTTGACAAATATTTTTAATAATTTTAGCCATAATAAAAATATGATGAAAAATAGTTATAAAATGATAATATTTCTTAGTTTAGTGGCCATAATGCTTTATATTTCTTTTAATCCTAGTTTAGGTAATACTATTAGGCCAAATAAAGAAACGGATGTTTTTCAAGAAAAAATTGAAAGTGAATTAAGTAAACTTTCTTTAGAAGAAAAAATTGGTCAAATGTTAATTGTAACTTACAATACCCAAGAACTTACCCCGGAGATTGCCGAAGATTTAACAACTTATAAACCGGGCGGCGTCATTTTATTTAGTGCCAATATTAAAAGTTATAAAAAGACCACTAAGTTTATTAAAGATATGCAAGAAACCGCCACCATTCCCCTTTTTATGGCTCTTGACCAAGAAGGCGGTAAAGTTGCAAGATTAACCCAATTAACTGACGCGCCGGTTTCCTTAATTCCTTCAATGGCTAATCTAGGCCAAACGAAAGATTTAAAATTAGCCCGCGAGGTGGGAAAAGTCATTGGCGAAGAAATAAATGCTTTGGGTTTTAATCTCGACTTTGCGCCCGTGATTGATACCATTAAGGATGAAACATCTTTTATTGGTACACGCAGTTTTGGTACCGATTATAACTTAGTCGGTCAGATGGGCATTGCCCTCGCCCAAGGGTTAAATGATGCTAACATCATTGCCACTTTTAAACATTTTCCTGGGCATGGCAGCACCATTACCGATTCTCATTATGATTTACCTCTTCTCGAAAAAACGAAAGAAGAACTACTTACCTCTGACTTGATTCCTTTTCAAATGGCGATTAAGAATAATGCTCCCATGATTATGATTGGCCATTTGGCTACACCTAATATTACGTATAATAATACTCCGGCCTCATTATCTAAAGAAATTATTACGAACCTGCTCCGGAATGACTTAGGTTATGATGGCATTGTGATAACGGATGCTTTAAACATGCAAGCCTTAACTAATTATTATTCCGAACAAGAAATATATGAAATGGCCATAAATGCGGGAGTGGATATTTTACTTATGCCCTCTAGTGCCGAAACGGCGATCAAATTAATTAAAGAAAGTATTGCCGAAGGAAATATTACGCTTGAGCAAATTGATGATAGTGTTAGTCGCATTTTAAAATTAAAATATCAAAAAATTAAAGAGCCAAATTGGGATAAAGCACTTTTAGGGAGCAAAAACCATCAAGAAATATTAAAGCAAATACCTTAATATTTCTTTTTTTGGCAAGCAAAAAAGTCCCGAAGGACTTTGAAACTTTTGAATAAATTAACGTTTTGAGAATTGTGGTGCCCGACGAGCTTTTTTCAAACCATATTTCTTCCGTTCTTTAACCCGTGGATCTCTCTTAACAAATCCTGCATTCTTAAGAATATGCCGATAACTATCTTCTCTTGTTTGATCCGTATTGGCATCAAAACTTAATAAGGCCCGCGTAATACCATGTCTAATGGCTCCTGCTTGACCAGAATATCCACCACCATTAACTTTAACATCGATATCAAACCGATTTTCGTTACTTGTTGCTACTAATGGTTGTTTAATATCCATTATTAACATTTTATTAGGCATATATTCATCAATATTAATACCATTTATGGTAATATTACCGGTTCCCCCAGTTATTCTAACTTGAGCAATTGCTCTTTTTCTCCGACCAGTTGCCGTCCAAACTTGTTTATTTGCCATATTTCCTCCTAATCAACATCCATTGCGATTGGCTTTTGAGCTTCATGCCGATGATTTTCATCGCGGTAAACAAATAATTTTTTACCCATAGCCCGACCTAATCGATTATGAGGAAGCATTCCTTTAACGGCTCTTTCCATCATTTCTTCTGGATAATTGTTAATCATTTCTTTAGCATTTCTTTCTCTTAAACCACCAGGAAAACCACTATGATTATAATATTTCTTGTCTTCTAATTTGTTACCTGTTAAAACAACTTTATCGGCATTAACAATGATAACATAATCACCACAATCAACATAAGGAGTATAAGTTACTTTATGTTTTCCACGTAAGATATGGGCTGCTTTAGTTGCTACCCGACCTAAGGTTTTGCCTTTAGCGTCAATTACATACCATTTTCTTTCAATAGTTTCTTTTTTTTGCATAAATGTTTTCATAAATAATCCTTCCATTATGTTCTTATTTAATTTTCCCACGACTAAATAAAAAGCATAATTAAATGTACCAATTAAGATTATAAGTAAAAAAGTCCGAAAAGTCAAACAAAAATTACCTATTTCTCTTATAAATTTATGTTTTTTTCTCAATAATATACTTTAATTAAATATAAACCATCACTTGGCACGGTGGGTAAGTGTTTATTGCTATCGGGCATATTTAACATTTCAGCAATTTTTGCTTTGGTTATTTTACCCCGACTATAGTAAATAAAAGCCCCAACTAAATTCCGAATCATATAGCGATAAAAGGCATGGCCCCAAAAATGGATTTCTAAAATGGAACCTTTTTTCCTAACTTTAATTTTCGTTATTGTCGTTTCATAATTTTGCCTTTGGCCACTAACAAAATTATGAAAGTCATGCGTACCAATAAAAAGATCTTCAATTTCCTTAATTTTTTTTACATCAATACCCTTTTTCGGTTGAAAGATATATCCTTCGTATTTTTCTTGGTATTTTCCTAAGTTTATTTTATAAACATAGTGTTTTTCTTTAGCATTAAATCGCGCATGGAAACAATCATCCTTGGGTATAATTTTATTAACAATTACCTCGCCCTTTAATTTTTGATTCCAAACTCGTTTAAAATTAGCCGGTAACTTGGTTTTAGTTTCAAAATGGAAGGCCTGATTTAGGGCATGAACGCCGGCATCGGTTCGCCCCGCCCCTTTAATAACTATGGGTTCTTCTAAAAGTTCACTTAAAGAATCTTCTAAAACCTTTTGGACACTTTTTTCCTTTTTTTGTCTTTGAAAACCATGAAACTTTGTGCCATCATAACGAATAAATACTAAATATTTCATTGTTTTAACCTATAAATGGCTTTTAATAAATCATTAAACTCGAAATAATAATCAATTTTAACGCCCTTATCGCGAGCCAAATCAACAAATTTTAAAATATTGGGTTGATCACAATATTGGTATAATGCTCGATCGCATAAATCCGTCGTTTCATAGATAATTTTATCTTCTTTAATTACATAAAGATGATCAACTAAGCCCAAAAAGAAATTAATATCATGACTAACTAAAATAATTTTGCGCTTATAACTACTAATCTTTTTAAAAAGATTATGGTAAAAACGACAATCTTTTTGATACATTCCTTTCGTAAAATCATTTAAAATAATTACTTTTTCATTTAATTTATGGGCTAAGACAACTTTATTTTTTTCACTACTACTTAGCTCTTGAAAACTTTTAGTTAAGATATTGGGATCTAAGTTAACGATTTTTAAGGCCTCTTCGGGTTTGACTTTTAGGTAATCGGCTACTTTTATATCTTCGGAAATTGCTTCGGAAAAATCCCCAATAACGCCAATAATATTGCCTTTTAAATCGGCTAGTTCCATAATTTATTCACCAACATTTCTAAATCTGTTTCCGTATCACTTAATAAACCATATAGTTTTAATTGCATACTTAAATCAACGGTAAAAGGTAACCCAAAGCCCAACCGTTTTAAAAGTTTTTCTTCTTTTAATAAATCTAAAGTAGGTCCTTCCATGGCTAATTTATCATCATAAAAAACATAAAGGTAATCACTTTTTATAACCTCTTCCATATTGCTCGTAATATTCACATAATTAACTTGGCGCTTCTTTAACAATTGCCATATTTGGTCCTTTTCCTTATTCGTAAATTGCCGCAAGCAATCATTAAAAACTATCGTTTTGGAAGGAAACAAATATATCATTTCCGTCAAATCAGCATAATTAATTTTATCGTCGATAATCGTGTAATCTAAAAAATTATTTAAAAGTTTTTGATCAATGCGATTGGCAATAACTGCATAATTTAGGTCATTTTTAATTTCCATTATTACTACTTTTATACCTTTCTATTAATTCATTAATTTTAATAAAACGGTGGTTTATCCCAGATTTTCCAACTTTATAACCCGTTTCACTCGTGATAACATCGGCCAGTTCTTGAAAAGAAAGTTCCGGATATTTTTCGCGCATTTCAGCCACAATCATTGTTTTTTCATCTAATAAATCAAATAAATCATGATCTTTTAAAAACTTAATATTTGCCAGTTGCACTTGCCCGGCTTTGAAAGTTTTTTCTTGGTTAGCCACCTCACAGTTATTCAAGCGATTAACCATATTTTTGTGATCACGATAAATCCGAATATCTTCAAAATAGAACAAAGCTGAAACGGCCCCAAACAACTTAATTAAATCACTAATATTTTCGGCCGATTTAATATAAACCACATCTTTATAACCCCGATTAATTATTTTAGCATAAAAGCCAAAGTTTTTTAAGAGTTTTAAAGTTTGTTTGGCCTTTTTTTCTTGACTAAAAATAAATTCCAAATGATAACCACTGGTTTGGGGATTCGAAATATTACCCACGGCTAAAAAAGTTCCTTTTAGATAAGCAATTTTTTCTTCTTCGGTAGCCAACATATCTAAATTATTTTCTTCTTTAATGGCATTTTTTAATAAATCCACTTGTTCTTTAATAACTAAAATATATATTTGTTTAACTTTAAATCTTCTTTGCATCCGAATAATGATGCTGGCATTAATCCCATAGATTTCTTTAAGTTCTTTATAGATCTTCCGGGCCACAGCCGCATTTTCAAGCGTTATCGTAATTTCTTTATTACTAATTTTAGCCACACAATTTAAAAAGGCAATTAATTCCCAACGCGATTCTAGGATATTAATATCTTGTTTGGCAATTTCTTCTTTAAGCATCGTCGTAAAAGTCATTATTTATTGCCATCCATTAAATGAGAGAAAATTAAATATGCCACTTTTAAACTATCATGCCGATAGTAATTATCTTCAATCGTATATAATTTATCACTAATAACTTTGATTTTACGGTGGGCTAAAACATCGCTATCTAAAATAACGGGATCTTTTTGTTCATGGGTAGCATATTTAGACGCTAAAGCACTACTCATCACATGATTATTGGCTACCACAACATTAATTGTATTTTTACCTAAATAGCGTTCAATTGCATCAATGTGGTCACTAACTTTATAATTTTCCGTTTCCTTCGGTTGAGTAAATAAGTTGCAAACATATAATTTATCGGCTTTGGCCTTAACGATTTCCCTAACTAATTTTTTATCAATTAAATGAGGAATTATACTTGTAAATAAACTGCCGGAAGAAAAAATGATTAAATCGGCTTTACGGACGGCATCTATGACGGCCGGATTAACCTCAAATTCCTTATTATATTCCAAATGGTCAATTTGTTTATGATTTTTGGTTACTGCCACTTCCCCAACAATTTTTTTGCCATCTTTCGTAATACCTACTAAATCAACATTATCTTCCGTTAAAGGCAAAATATTCCCTTTCAAATCCAAGATTTTTCCTAAAACCGGTAAGGCATTCGCAAAATTACCCTTTAAATCCAGTAAGGCCGTCAATAATAAATTTTTTACCGAATGGTTATCTAAATGTTTATCTTTTTTAAAACGATAATTCATTAAATCGGTAATATCATTATCTACATCAGCCATAGCCAACATTACTTTGGAAATATCACCAACCGCGGGAATATTAAACTCTTTCCGTAATTTACCGGTGCTAGAACCATTATCAGCAACAGTAACAACAGCCGTTATTTCCACGGGAAATAATTTTAAACCTTTTAATAATTGGGAAAGGCCACTGCCACCCCCAAAAATAACAATTTTTTTCATAATTAATCACTAGTACAATTATATACTAATTTCTTAAAAAATAAAAGTTATGCTCCTAAATAATTTAGCAATCAAGAATTGGATAACCTTTATCTCCTAATTTCCATCTACACAAAGAATAATTTTCTAACAAATCACTAAAGGAAGTTAATGTTATATTATTGCTACCATCTTTTAAAGTATGGTCATCCACTATATTTCCGTTTAGATAATTAACTAATGTTTCACTTCTCATCTCATCTTCCGTTAAAGAAGTTGCCCCAATATTACCATTACTAGCAACAAGTCCTGTTTTGTAATAAGCGTTCGTAACATTACCTAATGTATTATTATTAAAAGTTCCTATTCCAAATATATATTTTCCTGTTAATATTCCCAAATTATAGACATTATTTGCTTTTAATGTACTAGCATTAGTTGCTGATACAGAAAAAATACCATTAGCAAACCGTTCAGTAATATATACTTCGCCGATAACGGCATCAACATTATTTACAGTTCCCACATTATATGAATTTAAAACAACACTAGTGGCGCCACCATAAGTATAACCAAAAATACCCGCTGGTTGATTAGCGCCATTTCCTTCAATTGACCCCTCATTATAACTATTTAAAACGTATGTATTTCCGTTATTAAAACCAATAATACCACCTAATGTAATATCTTCCTTAGTATGGGCTTCTTTCCCTTCTTTTAAAGTGCCCAAATTATAGCTTTTATTTATTACTACGTTAGATCCTGTTAATATATAACCTAAAATACCACCCAATCGAACCTTACCAGCGATTTCTCCTGTATTATAACAGTTTTCAATAAAGACGTTTTTGTGTGCTACTCCCATAATACCACCAATATTTGGAGCAGAAGTATTTAAATTACCCGCATTATAACAATTAGTAATAATTAAAGTACAATCTAGCGCAGCTGTATCACGTCCTATAATACCGCCTGTATAAAAACCGGCATTATAAATATCAGTAGGTTCCCCAACAATATCTCCTTCATTGGAACAATTATTAATAGTTAATTTATTAGCAAATTTTGTCATACAACCAATAATTCCTCCAACCAACTGTGAATAAGAAAATTTTATAATTCCTATATTTATTGAATTAGTTATTTCACAATCCTCAAAGGAAACAGCAACTATTCCGCCTACTGCATGTTCTTTAGCATGAGACGTAATATTTACTCTTGATATACAATTATCAACCCTAGAATTAAATAAATTAGCCACAATACCACCGGTTTCGTCTTCTAATTTTTGAATATATTCACCTTCAATATTTAAATTCTTAATGGTACTATTTTTAACTCCGCCAAAGAAAGCGACTGGTTTAGATACTATTGGACTAATATATATATTTTTAATTGTGTGTTCTCTTCCATCAAACACGCCATTAAATGTTATATTATATGATCCAATGGGCGTAAAGCCACTGCCATTAGAATTATTAAGTTCATTATATAAAGTTTCTATTCCATTAACCCCATTGATATTACC
>CANRAJ010000028.1 GCA_947628545.1 uncultured Bacilli bacterium
TGGAATGTCTACGTTACGGGCGATGCGAACTACGCCACCGTCGCTGTACACGCTGTCGTAGTTCGCATCGCCCGTAACGTAGACATTCCACGCAGTGTAGCAATTGCCCGAATGACGAGAAATTGTCCAGTCATATAGTCCAATATACATCCAGTTATTTTCTTTTATATCTTGTTGATCATATCCATCAGGCCCCATTATATTGTTCCATGCTTCGGGATAGGCCGCATAACCATAATCACTTACATACATTAGGCCTATTTGATCTGTATATGTTAAGTCGTCTTCGGTACATGCTCTCGGGTCAGCATAACCATCATCGTCGTAACAATTATTGGCTCCAGCTTGTAGTTTTTCTTCTCCTAGTTCTTTATCATATACTTGTTTTGGCGTATAACTGTTATTATAATCTAATCCTCCCGTTGTCCATTTATGTTCTGTTATATGGCCCTTTAAATCACTTACTTTGGCAAGGTATGTATTTAAATAAAATTGATTCAAGTTTATTTGATTTAAGTTACTTTTTTGCCACATGTTACTTGAATTATCAAGATTGCTATAATTCCAATAGTATGTTGCTATATTGCTATAATTGTCTGGGTTCCCTTGGTAATATGTACTTCCAAATGTATCATTACCATAATAAGCTCCACCTTCGGCTGTTGCTTTATCTCCTAATTCTTCTTTGGTAGCATAATCATATTTGATTAATTTCATTTCATATTTGCCTGATTCATTTGGGAAAAATCCTATTATTCGATATAAATCAGTATCACCATTTTGGCATTCACCATCTTCACTTGTTCCATCTAAACAAACATAGTTTTTAACCTCTTCACTGGAGCCACTAAATCTATAACTATTATCATTAGGACTTAATTCTTTATTAACTATATTTGTTTTTGCTAAAGATTCACTATTATGATAAACTATATGACTTAGACTATAATCTACTTGTTCTAATTTTTTAACACATGTCCCTATTGTATCTTCGGATCCACAAGCATCGGCTAAATTAGTTGGGATTACATCTTTTTGCAAAATTAATTGACCACTAAACTCTTTCCCCGTATTTTTATTTTGATTACTATCTAAGTTTATTAAGGTTATTTTTATTTCCCATTCTTGCGTCGCTTTTACTGTTGGGGTGTCTCCTGTTGCCGTTATTTCATAGTTTTTAGCAATTGCTATTAAACCTGTTGCTTCCGTTATATCAAACCCATTTAAACCATTGCCATCTACATCCGTATAATAATCTAAACCATCTATTTGAGTTAATTCTCCTTTATCGTCTGGTTGAGTGACAGTTAAAATTAATTCGGGTACTTTAGTAGTATGGGTACTATCTGGGGCTACTATTTGCCCATCTTCTTCTTTTCCTTCTAAGATTTCTCCGGCTTCATTTTTAAAGTTAGTATATCTTAATTCATTTTTATCAATATTTAAATAAACATAATAATTATCTTTAGCATTATTGGTAGCATTATTAGCGATTAGAGTTGCTGTTCCAGTTACACCATCACCTACACTAATATTTCCTTCATTAAAGTTATCCATATTAGCCGTAATCTTAATATTACTATTGTCATTTTCCTCATCTTTTACTTGATCTGATGTTACATCTTTATCATTTAAAGAAAATGATAAAACATCCGTAGTACCTGATTCAGCATTAATATTAACATCTTGTTTACCAGTGTTTTGACTAGTAAAGAAGGCATAAGCCGCACCGATAGCAACTAATGATAAAGTAACTATGGCAATCAAAGTTAAGATTAAAGTTTTCTTTTTATTTTCCTTTCTTAAATTATATTTTTCTTCTGCATTCATTACCACGACACTCCTATTTTTATATTTTTATTATACATCTAAATAGATGTAATATCCAGGCATAAGAAAAAATATTTTTTCCCTATCTTCCCTTCTATTATATATATATATATATATATTGTAAAGAATTTCGTGGAGTTTTTTATTTACTTAACGTCAAAAAAAAAGAATATTACAAGTTAATCATAATATTCTCCTTTAACTAAAAGTTTTTGTTTTTTTAATTTATTTAAAATTATTTTTTCAAAAGAACGATTAATACGCGTAGGTATAGTTTCAAAAGGGGCTAAACGATTAACAAAAATAGAGGTAAATCCCATCCGATTAGCGCCTAAAATATCGGTTAATAATTGATCCCCAATACAAGCAACTTCATCTTCTTTAAAACGATATAATTCAATTATTCTTTTGTATTTTTTCTTAAATGGTTTACGACTACTATAAGCCGTATCGACATTTAATTTTTCTTTAAAAGGTCGTAAGCGATTTTTAGTACTATTAGACATAATAATAACTTTAAAATCATTTGTTAAAACGGCAAATAAATCTTTTACTTTTTGCGTTGGTTCAGTTTCTTTATAAGGAACTAAAGTATTATCTAAATCAAAAATGAGACATTTAATACCATTCTTCTTTAATTTTTGATAATTAATTGTATAAATACTTTGAGCATAGATATCAGGAATAAAATTATCCATTCTTCTCACTTCCTTTATGATAATTATATTTTAGCATATTAATTCTTTTTCGTTACTACTTTTTCTAAAAATAATTTTCTTTTAAAGCCCCCGCGATCCATAGTTTTAATAATCTCGGTTTGAATAATATCGGCAAGATTAAACCCCTGGAATTCAATCATGGCCTTTAAAACTGTTAATTTATCAACTAATTCGCCTTTAATTTCTTCCGGTGTTTGGGCTTTTTTAACTTCCTCTAATTCTTCAAGATCCTTAGCCATTAAAGCAATCCAATATTCTTCATCTGATAAGATGCGAGTAATAGGAACTTCACCATTATGTTCAATAATGCCATCAATATTATCGCGCACTAATTTATGATAAACTTGTTCCTCATTTTGGTTTAAGAAATACTTCATCATTCGCACATCACTAAGGCGCCGATTAATTATAAAATAGTTATAACCATACTTTTGTCTCATAGTATAAGCAAATTGATAATTGCTGGTAAAACCTGATTCTTCAAATTTAATTAATTCAGCCGCGACTTCTTCGTAAGGCATATAATAAGCCAGGCGTAAATAATTTATTTCTTCTTCAGAAAAATTAGTTTTACGCAATAGAGCGGTTAATTCCCTTTCCGTTAATTTTTTATCGCTCTTTAAATTTTGTTTTACCCAGTTTTCTAATTCAACTTTCCGGGCAATTGTTAATTCTTCTTCAATCATTTTTTTACTCCTTCTTAAAATAAACTCATTTGGGCACTTTCTGGTAATCCATCAAATAAGCCCAATTCGCGTAATTTATCCATTGTCGTTTGATTTACTTTACCCCGGTTGGCAAAATCCTCAACACAATAGAATGGTTTTTTATTTCGTTCTTCGACAATTTTATTGGCCACCGCTTCACCTAAACCATCCACGGCCATGAATGGCAGATACAGAGTTTTATTTTCTTCATCAATATAGAAGGTTTTGGCTAATGACTTTTCAATATTTAAATTGGAGAAAGTAAAGCCCCGGGCTAACATTTCTAAAGCAACCGCTAAAGTATCTGCCACGGCATTTTCTTTCACTGAAGCCCCATAGCCCTTTTCTTTAATTTCAATTAGTTTCCGTTTAATTCCATCGTAACCTTGTAACATCGCCGTAATATCAAAATCACTCCGGCGAATGCTAAAGAAGGCCGAATAATAATATAATGGATAATAGACTTTAAACCACGCCACCCGAAAAGCCATCATAACATAGGCACAAGCATGGGCTTTGGGGAACATATATTCAATCCGGCGGCAACACTCAATAAACCATTCGGGAACATTATATTCGCGCATTAAAGCCACATGTTCTAACCAAGCATCTGGTTCTTTTTTTGGTTTCCCTTTCCGGACAAATTCACTAATTTTAAAAGCACTAGATGGTTCTAAACCATAGTTTATTAAACTTACCATAATGTCATCCCGACACCCTACAACATCGGCAAATGAAGCCACATTATTAACAATAATATCGCGCACATTGCCGGCCCAGACATTCGTTCCGTGCGAAAGACCAGCGATTTTTACTAAATCAGCAAAATGTTTCGGTTTAATTTCCAAAAGCATGTTGATGGTAAATCCCGTTCCAAACTCCGGTATACCAAGCGTTCCCGTTTTACACAAGATTTGATCGGGGGTAACGCCTAAGGCCTCCGGCGAATTAAATAAACTTAAGACTTTTTGATCGTCAAACGGAATATCTAAAATATTAACTTTGGTCGTATCACCTAAATATCTTAACATCGTCGGGTCATCGTGACCGAGAATATCTAGTTTTAAGACATTATCGTGAATGGCATGGAAATCAAAGTGCGTCGTATACCAAGTACTATCGGGTTCATCGGCCGGATATTGGTAAGGCGTAAAATCAAAAACATCCATATATTGGGGAATAACGATAATACCACCCGGATGTTGGCCGGTCGTTCTTTTTACCCCAGTACATCCTTTGGCAATCCGTTCAACCTCAACATTATTGACCATGATATTTAAATCTTCAAAATAACCCCGGACATAACCAAACGCTGTTTTTTCAGCCACCGTCGAAATTGTACCGGCCCGATAAGCATGATCTTCCCCAAACAAAGTTTTAACATGATTATGAGCCGCGGCTTGATTATCGCCCGAGAAGTTCAAATCAATGTCGGGTACTTTTTCGGCTTTAAAGCCCAAGAAGGTAGCAAACGGCATATCTTGACCTTCTTTTTTCATTTTCGTCCCACATTCACAGATACGATCCGGCATATCGTAACCACTATCGTACTGGCTGGCTAAGGACTCCCCATCAATTTCAAAAAGCGATTTTTGACAATTAGGACAAACATAATGTGGTGGCAACCCATTAACCTCGGTTATTCCCATCATGGTGGCCACTAATGAAGAACCCACAGAACCCCGGGAACCCACAAAGTAACCATCTTCATTACTTTTTTTAACTAACTTTTGGGCAATTAAATAAATGACATCGTAACCCCCACCGATTATCCCAGATAGTTCGGCTTCTAGGCGTTCGGCAATATTATCAGGTAACGGATCCCCATATATTTCATGAGCCCGTTTATAAACCATATTTTTACATTCTTCGGCCGAATTTTCCAAAATGGGGGTATATAATTTATCGCGAATAATTTGTAAATGATCAACCATATCGGCTATTTTATTGGGATTAGTAATAACAATTTCTTTTCTTAAATCTTCTTCTAGAAAACTAAAGGCCGCAAGCATTTCCGTGGTTGTTAAAAAATACATATTAGGTAATTCAATATCTTTATGATTCAAAGGATGCAAGCGCCCATTACTCTTTTGGTGAACAATTACTTTCCGATAAATTAAATCATCGGGATGTAAATTATGAACATCACCCACGGCGCAAACTAATTTGCCCTTGGCTTTGGCCAGACGAATTAAGCGTTTAAGATAATTTTCATATTCTAAAGGACTATGAAATAATTGATTAGGTCCAATTAAATGACTACAACTTGAAGCCGGATAGACCTCAATATAATCATAAAAGTCCATTAAATCACTTAATTCCGTATCATCTAAATTAAGACCTTTTTCGAATACTTCCCCATTAATACAACCACTACCAATTAAAAGGCCATTCCGTAAATTAATTAAATCATTACGCGGTAATTTGGGTTCTTTACCTTTATATAAATATTTGGTATTGGCTAAACTAATTATTTTAAATAAATTCTTTAACCCGTCACTATTCTTGGCTAAAATAGTTAAATGAAAAGGCCGGGCAAATTTAATAATTTTTTCTTTATCGGTTAATTTTTCTAAATCTATGGTTGTTGTATAATTTTGTCCTTTTAATTCCATTAACATTTTATATAAACATTTCGCGGTTCCTTCACAGTCGTAATCAGCCCGGTGGTGTTTATCTTCGTCCCATTCGACCTCTAAGTTTTTCACTAAAGTGGAAAGTTTATGATTCCGCCATTCCGGATACATATTTCGGGCTAAGCCCATGGTATCTACCACCGTAAATTTAAATTCCCCTAAATTATATTTTTTCATAGCATTAGCCACAAAACCAATATCGAAAGCCGCATTATGGGCCACTAAAGGTAAATTACCACAGAACGCCAAAAATCTTTTGGTAACATTTTCTTCACTATCTTTGCCCTTTAGCATTTCATCAGTAATTTGGGTCAATTCCGTAATAAACTTAGGTAAAGGCCGGTCACAGGCAATCAGTTCATCAAACCGGTCAATAATTTCGTTATTTTTAATTTTGACCGCCCCGATTTCAATCATTTGATCAACCCCATAATTTAGACCAGTGGTTTCGGTATCATATACAACATATTCTTGATCAAATAAAGGATATTCGGCATTATTAAAGACAATATTAGAATTATCATCGACTACATTTAATTCCACGCCATAGATGGCTTTAAACTTATCTTTATCTTCCTTGCCTTTATTAATTTTGGCAACCGTATTAAAGACATCAGGATAGGCCTGTAAAACATTGTGATCGGTCACGGCCACAGCCCGGTGCCCCAATTCCGCGGCAAACTTCACTAAATCGGCCGCATTAACTACCGAATCCATCATACTCATCATAGTATGGGCATGTAATTCAACTCTTTTTTCGGGCTCTAAATCGACTCTTTTTTGGGCTTTAGAAGGAATTATTTCAATATTTCGGGCATTTAAAATCATACTTTTTAAATAAGTATCCATTTCCACATGGCCATGGATTCTTAACCATGAACCATATTCGCCTTGGCCTTTTAAAGTTTTAAACTCACTCGTAATTTTTTTAAATATTTCTTCTTCAAAAGTTAAAACTTTCATTAAATAACTATCTGTTTTATCACTTATTTTCGCATTGATAATAAAAATAGGTCCTTTTTTACCTTGCCGTTCAACGGCTTCCATATCAAAAAGATAAGCCTCAATGATAATATTCCGGGTTTCACCTAAAATATTATTAATCGCGGTAACCTCACCATCTTTATGCACTCCTAAAATAACCGGACTTTTTTTAACTTTTTGGACCGTCTTTTTTTCTTCCGCAATTTCTTTTTGGACCATTTGTCTTTCTTCATCATTGACCTTTACATCCATGGTATAATCTTTTAAACCAAAATTACTTAGAGTTTTTAAGATTCTTTTCTTTTCGCCTAAAAGTTCTTTTTCTTCAGTAGAACTAATAACATAAAAGATAATATTATGATCCTTTATTTCCCAAGGAGTATTTTTCACATTAATTAAAGATGGCCGATCGACAATAATATCTTCTAAAATATAATCTAAATAGTTTTTGACATCTTCTACCGTAACATCTTGATAAGTTAAGTTAATCGTACACTTATTTTGGCCATTGATGCCATTGGCCGCACAAGAAAGTAATTTACTTACCTCACCAACCGGAATAACAGTAGCATTTTCAATAAACACCTCAAAACTTTTTTCGCTTTTATTTAAAACCACTTTGCTAATGGTGGCATCCGAAAATGCAGAACTAGAAAAATTAATACTTTTAAAGAATCGTTCTAATTCGTTATTCATGATGACCACCCTCTTTCTTGATATTATTAACTATTATTTGATATTTGTCAAATCTTTTGACAACCTCGCCAAAGACCAAAATTAAATCATTCACAGCTACATCTTTAAGTAACGAAAAATTCGCCGGAAAAACCGTAAAATCACTACTGCCTGTTTCATCCGAAGCCACGAAAAAGGCCATATCATCCCCTTTTTTTGTTTTAATCTTTTGGATTTTTTCAACTAAAACAATAAACTTTACTTTTTTAAATAAATATTGGGCTTTTTTCTCTAATTTAACTAAATCGGGGGCTTGATATTTACTCGCCGGATGATTGCTTATATAAAAGCCAAAACTTTCCCATTCCGCCATTCTTTGGACCTTACTATCTAACTCTTTTTGTTCCACTAAAGCCGGTTTAGCAATTAAATTACTATCGTCTCCAACTAAGGCTAAATAATTAAAAGCATTATCTAAATTAAATAACATTGTTGCTTGATTAAGACCTAAAAAGTCCAAAGCCCCCGCTTTAATTAAAATCGTCGCTAATTCTGGAGTTAGAAAATCTTTCATTTTTAATAAAATGGTAAAATAATCATCACTTTTTAAAATTCCGGCTTGACTGATTTTCTGATTAATTTCCCCACTGATGCCATTGATAGACCTAAGGGGCATGATAATATTAGATCCTTCTATAATATAATCCGCATTAGTATTTAACAAAGATGGTTTAATAATTTGACAATTTAAGTTTTTTAACTTATTTAAATAGGGTAAAATCATTGCCCCATTATGGTCTTTAATTTGCGTTAAGATAAACTCCCGCGGATAGTAAGCCTTTAAATAGGCCTGTTCATACGAAACTAAAGCATAAGCCACCGAATGACTTTTATTAAAGCCGTAACTTGCAAAGGTGACAATATCATTATAGATTTGCTTGGCAATTGGCGTACTATATCCATTTTTTACCGCCCGATCAATAAAATGCGTTTCTTCATTTTTTAACACCTCGGCTTTTTTCTTGGAGATAGCCCGACGAATAATATCAGCTTCCCCCAACGAATAACCACCAATTTTCGTTAAAATACTAATAATTTGTTCTTGATACAAAATAATACCATAGGTATCTTGTAAGATTGGGGCTAAATCGGGATGAATATAATTTACTTTCGCTCTTCCCTCTTTACGCGCAATAAAGGTATCAATATGGTCTTTAGGACCAGGTCGCACTAATGCTAAAGCCGCCACTAAATCATTAAAAGTAGTAATTTTAAACTTGGTTAAAAACCGGCGCATCATCGGCGTTTCAAATTGAAAGATGCCATCGACATCTAAGCAATTAAAAATACGAAAAACTTTGGGATCATTTAAGTTTAAATTATTTAAGTTTTTAATATGCGCTTGTTCCATGACCGCTGCCATAAAACTTAAATTCTTTAAACCCAAAAAGTCCATTTTTAAAAGTCCCATATTTTCTAAATATGGCATTTCGATACCGGTGATAATTTCTTCGCCATTAACCATGATGGGAATAACCTCATCTAAAGGTACACTGGAAATGACAATTCCCGCGGCATGAGTTGAAATATTTTTCTTTAAATTTTCTAAATGAAGAGCAATATCATATAATTGTTTTAATTCCGGATATCTAGCCAAATACGCTTTTACACTATTCTCTTCGCTATTTTCTTTTAAAGTTAAATTGGCTTTAATATTTTTAATAAACTTATCTAATAAAAGCGGATTAATTTTTAGTATGCGGGCTAAATCGCGAATAATTAATTTCGCTTTATAGGTACTAAAAGTAAGACCACCAGCAACTTTATCTATCCCATATTTATTTTTGACATAATTAATGACTTCTTCTCTTTTAGTCGCATCAAAATCAATATCAATGTCGGGCATCGTAATCCGTTCGGGATTTAAAAACCGTTCAAATATTAATTGATATTTCAAGGGATCAATATCGGTTATTCCAAGACAATACGAAACCAAGGAACCCGCGGCTGAACCCCGACCCGGACCCACTAAAATATTATTTTTTTTAGCATATAAAACATAATCATAAACAATTAAAAAGTAATCACTAAAAGCCATTTTGGTAATAACATCCAGTTCATAATCTAATCTTTGTTGGTACGCAGGACTTATTTGGCCTTTTAATCTTTTATTTAAACCCTTTTGGGCTAAGTTTTTTAAAAATATATTCGGATCAACATCCGTCTGATACCGAGGAATATATCTTTCTTGAAACGGAATCTCTAAATTAATTTGGTCGACGAAGGCCGCAATTTCGTTTACCTCCACGGTTGGATTATTAGTTAAATAATAATTAAAACTATAATCTTGTTTTTCGCGTTCCGCTAAAAGATCTAAATAATTTAAATATTTAACATCTTCGGCTTTTAAAGCCCGAATATCATTAACAAATATCGTTTTATCGGTCATTAATTTACTATTTTTCTTTTCTAAATCATTACTATAACCTAGATATAATCCTGGCATAAAACTTAAAGTTGACCAAATATTTTTACTTTTAAAAGGAACAATAACTAAAAGATTCGCACGATATTTTTTTAAATCAATAACCGCTAAAGGACGGGTTAAAATAATACTTTGGATTTTAATTAAGTTTTTATATCCTTGATAATTTTGGGCATATAAGTAGATAATTTCTTCATTTAAAATCACTTTTAAGCCAATAATAGGTTTAATTTGATTTTTTTGACATTGTAAATAAAAGTCAATTGAACCCGCTAGATTATCATCCACCATGGCACAAGAAGAAATATTATTTTCCGTTAAAAATAACATTAAATCGTCAATTTTAATTAAACTTTGTAATAAGGAATAATCCGTCGTTATCTTAAGCGGTGTATACATACTTCTACCTCAAAAATATTATACCACTCCTTGCCGGCATAAAAAAAGGAAAATCCACTTATTTAGTGTTATTTTCCTTTTCGATATTTTGAAGGGCCGTAATTAAACCTAGTTTGCCGTATTCTTGGGTAAGAGACCCCTGTAAGAAAGCCACATAAGGAAAATCTAGTGGTCCATCACAAGAAAGTTCAATGGAAGAACCCTGCGTAAAGGAACCACTAGCCATTATAATTTGCCGATCATAACCCGGCATATCCGTAGCCACCGGTACGACAAAACTATCAACAGCACTCCCCTTTTGAATTCCGGCGATAAAGTTCATGAGTTTATTTTTATTTTTAAAAGTAATCATTTCCACAATATCGGCACGCTCCTCTTGATACTTTGGTTCGACCTCATAACCCAATTTTTCAAGTAAGTAACTGGCTAAAACCGCCGTCTTTAAAGCATTTTTTACCACATTTGGCGCCAAATAAAGTCCTTTTAAAATATTTAAATTAGCCCCTTCTGATGGCCCCACGGCTTTGCCTTCTCCGGCCATATTTAAGCGTTCGGCACATAATTTAATATACTTTTGCCGTCCCACAATATATGCCCCATTTGAAGCCATTCCGCCACCTAAGTTTTTAATAAGGGAACCAACACATAAATCAGCCCCAACCTCACAAGGTTCTTCTTTAGCCACCATTTCACAATAACAATTATCAACCATAATACAAATACTAGGATCAATCTTTTTAATCATTTTAATTACTTTAGCCACTTGCTTAATGGTTAAACTTTTTCTTAAAGCATATCCTTTTGATCTTTGAATTGCAATCATTTTAATTTGCCCTTTGGCCACTCTTTTTTTAATCGTATCGTAAGCAAAATCATTAGCCACTAAATCAATTTGTTCATAGTTAATCCCAAAACTTTTTAAACTACTGGGATTTTCCTTTAAACCAATTATTTCATCTAATGTATCATAAGGTTTCCCCGAAATGGCTAAAAGCGTATCATTCGGGCGCAAAATTGCAAAAAGTGCTGTTGAAATAGCATGAGTTCCTGAGATAAATTGATTCCGCACTAAAGCATCTTCGGCTTTAAAAATCCGGGCATAGATTCGCTCAATTTTATCGCGACCAACATCGCCATAACCATAACCCGTGGTCCCCGCAAAATCACTTTCACTAACCATTTCCGCTTGAAAAGCAGCTAATACCTTTTGACTATTAAAAAAACAAATATCATCAATGCTTTGATAAACATCTTTTAAAACTTTTTCACTTTCTTGAATTAATTGCTCAATCATTTTAATCCCCCATCAACCCGAATAACTGTATCATTTATAAAACTGGCCTCATTGCTGGCTAAAAAATAAATTACCTGGGCAATTTCTTCGGGCTGAGCCATTTTACCTAATAAACATTTTTCTTGCATGGCTTTTTTAAAATGAGGGGCTAAATCTTGATTCATGGCCGTTTCCACCCAACCTGGAGCTACCGCATTAACTCTAATCTTGGGGGCTAATACTTTAGCAAAATCATGAGTTAAAGCAATTACTCCGGCTTTTGCTGCATTATAATCCATGGCTTCGGGATAACCATCATTTAAAGCCGCATTTGAAGAAACATTTATAATACTCCCCGCTTTCATTATTGAGGCAGCATATTTCGTGACTAAAAAAGTTCCTAAAAGATTTACATTTACAACTTTTTGAAATTCGATTGTCTCTTTTTCTTGATATGGATTATCAATAGCAATACCCGCATTATTAACTAAACAATCAAGTTGGCCAAATGTTTTTTTAATTTCTAAAATTAACTCTTTTACCTCTTCTTCACAAACCACATCGGCTTTAAGACATAAAACCGCAACATGATACTTTGCTTTTAATTTACTCGCCAAACTTAAAGCATCATTTTTATTTTGCGCATAATTTAATACTATATTATATTTATGAGAGGCAAAAATCTCTGCCGTTTTGGCACCAATGCCCCGAGAAGAACCCGTAATTAAAACTGTTTTCATAAAAAATCACCAAAATTATTCTATCATACTTAAATGTTTTTTAAAACTTTTGTCTGTTAGTAGCACCTATCATAATTTATCTGGGTAATTTTCTTCAGGGATGATTAGTATTCATACACTTCCAGGTTTATTTAAATATTTTTACCTTTATTTTATTTCTTCTAAAATTGGTTATTTAACATAATTATTAAGTAAAATTTAAAATTTTGGTAGTTAAAAAGGTAGTTAGAATTTACTTAAAACTACCTTTTTATAAATAGATGTCGAAATATTAATTATATCTTTATTATTTGTTGCTCGTTATCTTCCACTATTTCATAACCCAATTTTTCATATGTCTTTTTTCTTTTTAAAAACATATTACGAGTCTTAGC
>CANRAJ010000029.1 GCA_947628545.1 uncultured Bacilli bacterium
TGTCACCCGGATAACCTCCACTATATTTCTATAGCTTTGCCGGGGATGTCAAGTCTAGGTAAGGTTCTTCGCGTAGTATCGAATTAAACAGCATGCTCCACCGCTTGTGCGGGTGCCCGTCAATTCCTTTGAGTTTCAGCCTTGCGACCGTACTACTCAGGCGGAGTACTTAATGTGTTAACTTCAGCACCGGTAACCCGACACTTAGTACTCATCGTTTACGGCGTGGACTACTAGGGTATCTAATCCTATTTGCTCCCCACGCTTTCGTGCATGAACGTCAGTAATGGCCCAGCAAACCGCCTTCGCCACTGGTGTTCCTCCTAATATCTACGCATTCCACCGCTACACTAGGAATTCCATTTGCCTCTACCATACTCAAGTCTACCAGTTTCTAAAACAAACCGAAGTTAAGCTTCGGGCTTTCATCTTAGACTTAATAAACCGCCTGCGCACCCTTTACGCCCAATAAATCCGGATAACGCTCGCCACCTACGTATTACCGCGGCTGCTGGCACGTAGTTAGCCGTGGCTTTCTTGAATGGTACCGTCAAATAAAGTTCATTTCCTAACTTTGTCATTCTTTCCAAACAACAGAACTTTACAACCCATAGGGCCTTCATCGTTCACGCGGCATTGCTCGTTCAGGGTTTCCCCCATTGACGAATATTCCTAACTGCTGTCTCCCGTAGGAGTCTGGGCCGTGTCTCAGTCCCAGTGTGGCCGATCAACCTCTCAGTTCGGCTACGCATCGTTGCCTTGGTAGGCCATTACCCCACCAACAAGCTAATACGCCGCAGGCCCATCTCTAAGTGAAACTTTAAAGGTTCCTTTATTCCGTAGAACACATCCGGTATTATCAGTCGTTTCCAACTGTTATCCCAGTCTTAGAGGCAGGTAACCCACGTGTTACTCACCCGTTTGCCACTAGAGGGAAAATCCAAATCCTTCTAAATCCGTTCTTTGTGCAAGCACTCCAAACTTCAATAAATCTCAATGGGCCCTCTCGTTCGACTTGCATGTCTTAGGCATGCCGCCAGCGTTCATCCTGAGCCAGGATCAAACTCTCAATAAAAAAGATTTATAATCAAAATCTTATTTTTAAGTTTTTCCTAAGCTACTCAAATTGACATTTTTACTTAGTTTTCAAAGATCATTCTGCACTGCTTTTCCGCGTGTGCGTTAATAATATATCAAACAAAAAATCACTTGTCAACAAAAAAATTCAATTTTTTGACATTTTTTTGACAAAATTTGATTTTTCCTTATATTTTATGCACTTTTCCGAAAAAAATTACGCTATTTTTCTGACTTGTTGACAATTTCTTGATATTTTTGAAAATAATAATCAATAACCTTTTTATCAAAATGGCCTTGATTTTGTTTTTTCATATTAATAAGGTAATTTAGTTCCTTTTTAATAATAGTATCAATAGTTTCAGGATAGTTCATTAGTTTCTTATGATACTTATATTCATTCTTATCTAAAATTCGGTAACCCCCATCCGGATAAACTCTTAAATCCAAATCATAGTCAATATATTTAATAATTCCTTCATCAATAACATAAGGAGAGGCAATATTACAATAATAAAATAAACCAAACGATTTTAATTGGGCAATAACATTAAACCAATGATGTTTATAAAAAAACATAATGGCCATTTCTTTGGTTGTATAATTACGACCATCGCTTTCTTTAATCTCTACCATATTATTAGCGCAAACAATATAATCGTCCGTGACATCCAAAATAATCGTTTCATCACTGGAACGCACAATTTTCCCATTATGCTTATAACATTGGATGCGATAACTATTGCCAATTTTTATATTATCTTCTGCCATCATATTTAGATTATATAATAAAGAAAGAAAAAAAGCAAAAATCTAATTTGCTTTTAAAGTTTCTACCGCATGATTAAGTGGCGTATCGATTTCGACTTGATTGCCAGCGTCATCCGTAGTCGTTGTTTTACTAACTGTTATATCGGGCATTAGACCAACACCATCAATACAATTGCCATTAGGACGAAGCCATAACGCTGTCGTATATTTTGCCATAGAACCATCTTCTAAGGTGAAGGTTTGTTGGACCTTACCTTTACCATAACTTTTTGTTCCAACTAGTGTAGCATTGTAACTATCTTTTAAAGCCGCGGCTAAGATTTCGGAAGAAGAAGCACTATTTTCATTAATTAAAACAACGATTGACCCCGTGAAATGTTCATCCGTGGTATCATAAACACCCGTGGTTTCTTTTTTATCCTTTAAACTATAGATTAATTTACCTTTATATAATAGTTGACTGGCAATATCTTTGGCCCCATCTAGGTAACCACCGGTATTATCTCTTACATCGATGATTAACTTTTCCATCCCTTTTTCTTTTAATGTATTCATCGCGGTTTTAAATTGATCTGCCACATTAGAAGAGAAAATAGAAATACTGATATAACCAATATTGGTATCTTCAATCATTCCATAATTTAGAGCCGAAATAATAATTTCGCTCGGTTTAATATCAAAACTTTTTTCTTCTTCGCCCCGTTTAACAACAATATTAACACTTACTTTATCGTTATCTTTAATTAAACTTACGACTTTATCACTATCGCAAGTGGTAAAATCTTCTCCTTCGGCTTTAATAATAACATCTTCAGGTAATAAACCAGCCTTTTCCGCGGGTGAACCGGGATTAACCACTTTAATAGTACAGTTTTCAATAGTAATACCAATTCCTCGATAAGTACCCTTAAGCCGTTCGGCTAAAGCCTCCCGAGCCTCCGGCGTCATATACGTTGTATAATTATCGCCAAGATAATCAAGCATGCCGTCCATGGCACTTTCAATCATTTCTTTTTTATTAATATCTTCATAGTAATCACTAGTTACCGAAGAATAAACATCTAAAAATTCTTGAATATTTTCGTCTTTTATTAATTCGCTATAAGGGGTTCCATCGGCACTTTTATAACTGTTAGTAATAATAACTCCTACCGTAATTGCCGAGATAACCGCGACTAAACACATAATAACGACCACTGTTAGTAAATTAAAACCCTTGTTCTTCATATGTTATCTCCTTATGATAATTTTAGCACGGTCAATTTAAAAAGAAAAGTATTCTCGAAAAACTTTACATAAAAAAACTAGAAAAAATCTAGTTTTATTTCAATTCTTTTTTGGCTTGGTCTAAATCTTCAATATATTTCGTAATTTCACCCTTCGCAACTTTAATTAAAGTAAAATCACCTAAAGCCAGATCACTGACCTTTTTGGCCTTAGGATTGCTTTTACCATCTTGAGCCCGGAAAGATTCATTTAACTTATTGGCTAAATCAACCCGATAGACTTTTAAAGATTCTGGTGAACTAGCACTATAAGTGGAAACTAAGGATCCATATGTTGCAGCATTTAAATCGGCATCATCATAGATAACAACATAGTATTCCTCTTCGGGCCGATTAAGCATCGTTCCCACACTAGCAATATCATAATTAATTTCCCCCGGCGTAACCTCATCATAGTGATAAGTATTTTTCTTCGAAACCAGATAACTTACACCATAAATAATCAAAACCAAAACAACAATAACACTTAAGATTATGACAAAATTAACAATTTCTTTTTGATCATCATTTAAATACATATTTCTTTTTTTCATTATAACCACCAATTTAAGTATAACAAAAAATAGACTTAATGTCTATTTTAAAGATGAAACTAGCGTCGAATTTCCTAAACTAGCGGCCACACTAACCATTTCACTGGTAGATAAATCACTACTTACTAAATAATAATTAATATTATTGGCATCCCAACTTAGGGAATTAGAACTTAAGGCCCCAATGGTTTCATTTAACATAAGGGGATCGCCATAAACCGGAATTATTTCAAATTCATCATTTACTTTAGATACCTCTTCGACAATAACAAAGTTTCGTTCCCCACTAAAGGTAAGAATTACCCGATTACTATCTTCACCATTAACCGTTTCCGAGTCACTTAAATATGTATTGGCAGGGATATATAATGGATAAATAATATCATCTAAAGTGGCACTCGAACTACTATTATCTTCCGTGCAACCATCCTTGCCACATTGACTAGTTTCGTTTTGACAATCTGCTCCCGTACAACTAGTATTATCTTTGACTTCTTCTTGGTTATCCGTTTCGGTTTTATTTGGTTCCGGATTTAAATCTTCTTCAATTAAATCATCTAGCGCAAAATCTTCTTCATCTAATTTGGCTTTTAAATTAACTTTATTAAAGTTAACTTTGATTTTAACAATATCATCAGCATTATAGACCTCAACTTTAGCAATATTCATATCTTTATCAAAATATATCTTTTGATAGGTTAATTCTTCATTATTTGGATAGTCAACGGTACTTTTTAAAATATAATTTTTATCCGTTTCTTCCATCGTTACTTTAGGATCATTTTTTAAATCCTTAAGAAGAGAACCTAAAAGATATGCTTGGGAAGAATTGTCGGGCCAAACACTATCAAACTTAAAACTTTTATTTAAGGTTGGTGTAACCACATATATTCCCTCATCATTTTTTAAAATTATTTGTTCATGATTATTCGTTTGATTTACTAACACCACTTTATAATAATCATCTTTTAAAAAGTAAGATTCAATACTATAAACAAAAGTTTCTTCGCCACTGCTGATTTCCATTGTTCCTTCAATTTTATACGATTTGCTACTTTGCACTTTATTGGTAAAATCTTTTAGTGCTTTATCAATTGTATATTTACCACACCCCGTGACTAATAAAATGGTAAATATACCTAAAATCAAGATTTTTTTCAATTTCCTAACCCCTTTTCTAATTAAATATATTTGTTCTTTTTTTAAAATATACATGAATAATTCGCTTTTATTTGACCATACTATTAGTAAAGGAAGGATGAAATATGGCAACAATTCAAAAAATTGCATTAGTATTTACCATCATTGGCGCCCTAAACTGGGGATTAATCGGTTTATTTGAATTCAATTTAGTCGAAACAATCTTCGGAAATATGGACATGATTGAGCGCGTCATTTATTCCATTGTTGGGGTATGTGGTCTGATAAACCTTGGTATTTACTTCATGGATTTAGACGAAAATAAACATTAAAAACCGAAAAAAGAATTTGATTTTTTAAACCAAATTCTTTTTTTATTAATCCGTAATAGTTATTTTAACTTTACTAGAGACAACATAGGTAATAAGCGGGTTAGTATTTTCAATTTTAACCTCAACTTCATGATCACCAACACCTAAGCCACTTAAATCAACTGTCGGCCTAATGGCATTCAAATCAATTTTTTCCAGTTCACTAGCCACACCTTTAACTTGAACACTGATGGTTTGACCTGGGGCTTTATTAGCCGTTAAACCCTCGGCGAGATTTTCGGGGAAGATTTGGGTTAACTCGACTGTTTTTTGTTGTTCTTCGCCAAAGGTAACCGTTATTTCCACACTCTTGGAACTCATTTCGCGAACACCATTTGGTTTGGTAATTGATACCTCATAAGTTTTGGTACTTTCTTTACCCATATTATTAACATTAATCGTTACGGGCACACTTTTAATTTTATCAATTTCTTCTTTTTCACCATAGATGGTAATAGAATGCGAAGCCGCGCCATTAATTTGTAATGAAGCAATGGCTTTACCCGCTACCAAAGTACCGGTTGTTTCAACCGTTAAAGGTACTGTGGTCGAATAACTATCGATAACAATTGTCGCACTGGTTTTTTCTGGTACAATTTCCACATTGGTTAATTTAACCCCTTGGGAATTATAAGCCACGAGTTCGACATCATCAATATCATAAGTGCCGGCTTCTTCAAAGTTTTGTTTTTCCAAATCGATTAAGGCCTTAACTGTCGCAATTTGTTCTAAGGTTTCGTTACTGCCTTTAACGACAACCTCACTTTTATTTAAACTAACACTTTTAACACTTAACTTATTATTTAATTTATTAATATTTAATAAATCATAATTTAAAGCAAAGACACTACTTTCTTTATTCTTAATGGCTACTTGAACATAAGAAGGATCCAGTTTATAGTTTAAACTATTAATGGATTTAGAATAAGTAAAGTAAACTTTTCGCGTTTTATCACTTACTTTGTAATCCGATAAATCGAGGATTACTTGATATTCTCCTAGTTGTTTGGCTAAATAAATATCGCTCTTGCGGCCGGTAATCGTAATATCCACCGTTTCTGGTACCCCTTCGATAACAAAGGCCTCGGCATTGTACTTAACAATAACAGGTACATTTGGAATAACCTCGGCTTCGGTTTCAACTAAAGAAACAACTTTAGAATCAATTAAGACAAATATTATAACCGCAACAATTAAAGATAAATAAATCAAGAAATTAGGTCGATTTAAGATTTTATCCAAACGGCCTTGATTTTTCTTAAACTTTTTAGATAAGTAATAAATCATGCGGCTGATTGGAACCACAATTTTTTTATCAATAAAATTATAAATCTTTCGTAAAAGCTTACGCATTTTCATCTTCCTCGCTTTCTTCATTTTCGTCGGCTTCGAAGAAGACTTCCGTCTTTGGTTGTAATTCATCAATTAACATCATCCGAAATTCATCTAAATCGAGATTGTAATGTAATTCTCCATCGACGGCGATACTCAACCGTCCCGTTTCTTCGGAAACAACTAATGCTACGGCATCACTTTCTTCGGCAATCCCTAAAGCCGCCCGGTGCCGGGTTCCTAATCTTTTAGAAATATTAGGATTCATACTCGTTTTAAAAACGGAACCGGCGCAGGTAATTCGATCACCTTGCAAAATAACACCCCCATCGTGAAGCGGTGAATTAGGGAAGAAAATTGTTTCTAGTAAAGCATCGGAAACATCGGCATAAACTTTAGTTGAATTCGAAATATATTCTTCCAAAGAGATTTCTCTTTCAATAACAATTAAAGCCCCAATCCGGTTTTTCTTTAAATATTCAATGGCATGCATTATTTCGTAAACTACTTTTTCCCGTTCATCGACGGTTAGAACTTTATGTCGGCCCAATAGTTGCGTCCGTCCTAAGGATTCCAACACACTTCTAATTTCCGGTTGGAAAATAACGATAATCGCCAGTGGTCCCCATTGAATAGCGTATTCTAAGATAACACCCACTGTATAAAGATTTAATAAATCACTTAAGACTTTAACCACTAAAACAATAAAGACGCCTTTAACAATTAAAACCATCTTTATATTATTTTTGACATTCTTCAAAATATAATAAAAGGCAAGCCATACAAAACAAATATCAATAATTTTAGTCAAGATATTCCACGCTAATGAAAGATTCATTTATCCACCATCCTTTGACCTTGCTAAATCATTATAACAAAATTTTCTTAAAATATAAAGTCCTAGAAAAAAAGAATAGCACTTATAACTATTCTTTATGTTCATTTGGTCTTTCATCAGTTTTTTGAGTAATAAAGTCATTATTCGTGATGGCTTTATTATTAATCATTTCATTTAAGCTCATATTATTAGCCACATTAATATTATCTAAATCCGTATCCGCAACAATATCTACTTTAACTTTCTTGTTGCGATAAGGCCCACCATTCTCGGCTTTTTTCACATCCACAAAATAACCAATAAGGGCTAAAAGTAAGATAATGGCTATAATGATAAACCATAAATAATTTGTCGTAATAAAATCTAATATTACTTGCATAAAGACCTCCTTTTTATCTTTTAATTAATATTTAATGTTTGTCCTTTAGGTTGTAATTGAATAAAGCAATTACCATCATTTAAAGTTATTTCTTTACCATCTTCAAAAGTATATTTTGTTTGATTAGCCCGTTTATCTTTACTCCATTTAATTGGAACGGCATAACCATCGGTAATAAAGTAACCCGTACCATTACCTAAATTACTTAATTCTTGGCGATTCTTTTTATCACCTGGAATCAAACTATATTCTAATTGGTAAACGATAATATTTTTAAATGTATATTGTTCCTTCGTAACATAATCGGTATGCGGTCTACCATTAACACTCCGTTTATAGGTTTTCGTCGTGGCATCATAATCATAATGATTTTTGTTGCTTGAAGAATAATTAATATCGATGCTAGTCGCACTCACGGCATTAGGCATACTACTTAAATCAATTTCTTCCGGTGAATATTCAAATAATAAATCTTGATTGGTTTCGGTCCGATATTTACGCTTAGCAACGGCTTCTTTCAAACTTTCCATTTTTGTATAAACTGTATGTTCTTTTGCAATTCCCGTTTTTTTAACTTCCGAATCGCGCCAAAAAGCAAAACTAGAATTTGTAATACCATCAATATTATCAATACCTAAATTTTTAATATCACTTTTGGCTTGATCTGACCATCCAAAATGAACATAGATAGCATCATTTTCTAAAGCATAATCTAAATAATAGTGCCGGGAACTTCTGATAGTTCCAATTTTGGCCGTATCTTTATCTTTAAATAAAGCCATATAACGCGTGATACCACCTTCGGCTAACATTTCATAAATAATGTAGGCATCTTGTAAGCCCGTTTGATAAGGTCGGGCAACATTAATGTTATTAATCATTACCGCATATGGTCGACTGTTACTATTAACATCGACAATTTTAACCGCGGGTTTTACTGCCTCATTATTACCTGGTAATTTTTTACCCGTACTATTATTTGTTGGTTTAGTTTCTTCCTTATGGAAAGTTTTATAACCAACGAAAGTCCCTAGGCCAATAACGACTATCGCCGCAACGGCGATTAAAGCAATTTTACTATTTTTTTTCAATCTTATTTTCATTTTTACTACTCCTATCTTATTTCTCTAGCCAAATCCCTTTGTTTAATTGCATCTCTTTTATCATATAACTTTTTCCCTTTACCAACTCCTATTAATATTTTAGCATAATTTCCTTTTAAATAAAGTTTTAAAGGTATTAAAGTTACCCCTTCTTGTTTAACCATTTCGTATAACTTGGCAATTTCCTTTTTGTGTAACAAAAGTTTTCGTTCACGCGTGGGGTTATGATTAAAGGTATTGCCCGCTTCATATTTTTCAATATAGGTATTTATTAGAAATGCTTCACCATCCTTTATCCGAATATAACTATCCTTAATATTGGCACTTCCTTGACGAATTGCTTTTATTTCGGTTCCTTGTAAAACAATGCCGGCCTCAATTTCTTTTAAAATGAAATAATTAAAGTAGGCCTTTTTATTCTTGATTTCCATTTTCGTCTCCCTGATATAGTGCAAAATCTATGGTGCCATTTTCTTTACTCGCGGCTGTGACTACAATTTTAACGGTATCACCTATGCGGTAACTAACTTTGGAATCAAGATTAACTAAGGATAACATTTCGGGAACATAAGTAAAATATCCCTCTAATGTAGATATATGCACTAGCCCTTCAATTAAATTCGCAAGTTCAACAAAAAAACCAAAATTCGTTACAGAATTAATAATACCTTCAAAAGTTTCGCCAATATGATCTTGCATGTATTCGGCCATTTTCATATCCATGACATCGCGTTCCGCTTCAACAGCATTAACCTCTGTCGTACTGGAGTTTTCGGCCACATCAATTAAATATTTAGCATTAAAGTTAATGGTTTCCATATCTAATTCGTGATTAAAGCAATAGGTCCGTAATAAGCGGTGCACCGTTAAGTCGGGAAACCGCCGAATTGGACTTGTAAAATGGGTATAACAACGACTGGCTAAACCAAAATGGTGAATGTTATTGGTACTATAAACCGCTTTTTTCATACTCCTTAAAAGCATGGCTGAGAGGATCGGAAATTCTTTTTTATTTTTTAATTCAGCCAATAAACTTTGCATAGTTAAAGGCGTTATCTTATTTAAATTAGTTTGGATGCCATAACCCATTTGTTTAACGAGATTTTTAAAATCTTCAATTTTTTCACTATTAGGAACATCATGAACCCGATAGATAAATGGTAAATCCATATTAGTAACATGTGTGGCTACCGTTTCATTAGCGGCAATCATGAAATCTTCAATAAGTTTTTCGCCTTCGCCCCGAACTCTTTTAACAATGTCGATGGCTTTACCCGTCTCATCTTGCACGACTTTGGCTTCGTCTAATTCAAAATCAATATAACCGCGCCCTTCGCGTTCTTTCCGCAGAATATGGGCCAGTTCTTGCATTAATTTTAAATCACTAGCAAACGCTTCATAACCCTCGGGTATTTTACCGGCTTCCAAGATTTGGTTAACATTTTTATAAGTCATCTTTTTCCGAGATTTAATATAGGATGGATAAATATCATAATCTATGACTTTCCCTTGCGGATTAATCGTCATATCACAAGTAAGAGTAAGCCGGATAACCCCTTCATTAAGGGAACATATACCATTCGATAATTGATGTGGAATCATCGGAATAACCGTATCGGCGAGATAAGCCGAGGTGCCTCTTAGGTACGCATCTTCATATAAAGCCGTTCCAACTTTCACATAATAAGAAACATCAGCAATATGAACTCCTAGTTCATAATTATCGCCATTTTTATTAATACTGATGGCATCGTCGATATCTTTTGTATCATCCCCATCAATTGTAAATATTTGCTTGCCCGTTAAATCTTTGCGATTTCTTAGTTCTTCTGGACTTACCTCTGATGGAATAAAGGCCAGTTCTTTTATTGTGGCCTCAGAAAAATCAATATTTATACTATGCCTTAAAGCAATAGAAATAATATCGACACCTGGATCATCTTTATGACCAATTATTTTAGCTACTTTGGCTAAATAATAATTTTTCCCTAATTCTTTAATTACTTGTAATAATACTTTATGCCCTTCAACACATTGTTTTAAAGAATCATAATCTAGTTTTAATTTTATGTCTAATTTAGCATCGTCGGGTTTAAAAGCCAAATGATTGTGTTCCTTAATTATTTCACCCACGATATTATTTAAGTTTCGTTTTAAGATTCTAATAACTTTACCTTCGACACTATTTTGATAATTAATTAAATCAATTTCCACCATGTCGCCATTAATAGCGCCATTTAAATTACTCTTATCAATATAGATATCCGGTCCTTCCACGAGTAAAAAACCATTTCCCGTCCGGTTAATTGTAATTATCCCAGTTCTTAAAGTTTTACAATTTTTAATTAATATATATTCGCTTTTCCGCGTTTCGTGTAACAAACCCGTTTCTACTAAATCCTGTAAATTCTTTTGCAGTTCTTGTAATTCTGCCACCGTAGTTAAACCTAATAAATCATTAATTTCCATAACCCCGATGGCTTTCGTAACATCATTTAAAACATTAATAATATTCTCTTTCATAACTCACTTGCTTTCGTTATTCTTATCCTTACAATATTTATCTTCGCAAGTTAAATCTTGGAATTTACAAAACTTTTCGCCATCTTTATAAGTTACCAAAACATAACTTTTATTATCTTCACTGACATCCTTTTTAGTCATTGGATTTTGAATGGTTCTTTTAATTAAACCATAATCAATTAAATCTCCTAGTTTAATTTGACAAGAGGTAGGAAAGGCCTCACAAATAGCTTCAGTCCGATTATCATTTTGGGCAAAAACACAACCAGCATCTTCCATTTGTTCCACAAACTCATCATATCTTTTTTGTTTTTGGTTATTCAAAAGGGAGGTTACACTAACCCCGACAACAATACTCATGGACCCAATTAAGGCCACGGTTACTAATAATTCAATTAAAGTAAATCCTTTTCTATTGTTCATTTTTATCACAATAAAAGTATACCATAATTTTAGTAAATTAAAAACCCTCTTCCAAGAGGATTTATTAACTAAGGCAAAAGTTAAAAGTTTTGCAGTAAAAAACCTAGCCATGCTAGATTCTCTTAAATTAATTATCAATGGTTTTCCATTCAGTATTACCACAGGTGGTACAAATCTTGGGCGCAAGTACTTTTTTTCCTTTAGGAAGTTTCATTCCTGTATCAATTTTACTACAAAGGATTCCCGTTTCCGGATCAATATACGCTACTCCAAATTTGGCATCTTTGCAGCCACCACATTCATTATTTTTCATCTTTTTCCTCCATTACTATTGTTCTTAAAAAAACCAAAATTATACCTAAAAAAAATAGCAACTTGCGTTACTATTTATTTTACTAATTCAAGACGAACTTCTAAAGCATCGTCGCCTTTCCGTTCTTTAAGTTTAATAATTCTCGTATAACCACCATCTCTGGTTTCATAGCGTTTAGCTAAATCGTCAAAAACTACTTTCACAACATTGCTATCATTATGTAAGAAAGCCAAGGCCTTCCGCCGCGCTACTAAAGTACCAGTTTTACCATAGGTAATCATCCGATCAACGAATTTCCGAACTTCTTTAGCCCGGGCTTCGGTTGTTACTACATAACCCTTAGTTAAAACATCTTTCGTTAAACCCGCAAGGATGCTTCTTCTAACTCTTGTTTCTCTTCCTAATTTTCTATATAACATAATCTTACTCCTTAAATGCAAGTCCTAATTCAGCAACTTTGTCAATGACTTCTTTTAAAGATTTCTTGCCTAAGTTTCTGATCTTAGTAACTTCGACTTCTTTCATATTAACTAAATCTTGGATAGTATGAACGCCCGCTCTTTTTAAGCAATTATAAGCCCGAACAGAGAATTCAACTTCTTCGATTGGAGTTTCTAAAGTTTTAGTCATGGTATCAACTTTCTTTTCTTGCATAATACCAGAAATATC
>CANRAJ010000030.1 GCA_947628545.1 uncultured Bacilli bacterium
GCGGCGATATATTCAACACCCGTTCCAACAATTGGTGCTTCGGCTTCTAGTAAAGGTACCGCTTGCCGTTGCATGTTGGCACCCATCAAAGTCCGGTTAGCATCATCGAATTCCAAGAATGGAATACAACTTGTTGTAACTGCGACAACTTGACTAGGGGCTACATCGACAAAATTAACTTTATCGCGACTAATATAAACGGTATCCCCATTTAACCGGACAATAACTTCATCTTCGACGATCGCATTATTTTCGTCTAATTTAACCGTGGCTTGGGAAATATAATAATCTTGTTCTTCATCAGCCGTTAAATAAACGATTTCATCGGTAACAACACCGTTTTTAACACGGCGATATGGGGTCATGATGAAACCATATTCATTAACTTTCGCATAACCGGCTAAAGAGGTAATAAGCCCAATATTTTGACCTTCAGGCGATTCAATTGGACAAATCCGGCCATAGTGAGAAGCGTTAACGTCCCGTACTTCCATTCCGGCCCGATCACGCGATAAACCACCAGGTCCTAGAGAAGATAACCGTCTTTTATCCGTTAATTCGGCAATGGGGTTAATTTGATCCATGAACTTAGATAATTGGCTCGAACCAAAGAATTCTTTTAAAGCCGCCGTTACTGGCCGAATATTAATTAACGTTTTAGGAGTAACAGTTTCTAATTCTTGGGTCGTCATTCTTTCCCGAATAACTCTTTCCATCCGCGCCATACCAGTCCGGAATTGATTTTGAATTAATTCCCCAACTTGGCGAACCCGTCTGTTAGCCAAGTTATCAATTTCATCATCATTACCAATATTATAATGTAAGTCAATATAATAAGATAAAGAAGCATAAACATCAGGAATCGTTAACCGTCTTACATCAACAGTCGTATCAACCCCAATAACATTTATGGTTTTCTTGGTATCAGTTGGATCAACAACTTTAACCACTTGAATTTTATTATAATCATCTAATTCTTCATTAATTTGAGCATCAACTAAATTTAGTCCAGCAGCAAAATGAGGACGCATTTCTTCTAAGATTTCTTTCGTAATAACGGTACCAGCCGCCCATAAAGTTTTCTTACCTTCAATAATTGGTTCGGCTAAAGTAGTGCCTAATAACCGATCTAATACATTTAATTTTTTATTAAATTTATAACGCCCAACTTTGGCTAAATCATAACGGAACCGATCAAAGAACCGCGTAATTAATTGGTTCTTCGCGGAATCTAAAGTTGCTGGTTCGCCTGGTCTTAATTTTTCATATATTTCAATTAAGGCTTCATCGGTATTTTTCGTACTATCTTTTTCTAAAGTATTCGTTATATATTCATTTTCCCCAAATAAAGCAATAATATCTTCATCACTGGATAAACCTAAAGCCCGAAGTAAAGTGGTAACCGTAACTTTTCTCGTCCGGTCAATCCGCACATACAAAACACCCCTGGCATCCGTTTCATATTCTAGCCAAGTACCTTTATTCGGAATGATTTCGCCACTGATAATATGCCGACCATTTTTATCAATTTCTCTTTTAAAATAAACACTAGGACTTCGAACTAATTGGGAAACAATGACCCGTTCCGCCCCGTTGATAATAAATGTTCCGGCATCGGTCATTAAAGGCATATCCCCTAAGAAAATGGTTTGTTCTTTAACTTCACCGGTTTCGTGAATATAAAGACGGGCTTCCACTTTTAAAGGTGCCGCATAGTTAACCATTCTTTCTTTTGCTTCTTTAACCGAATATCTTGGTTCTTCAAAATAATAATTACCAAATTCTAAAGAAATATTACCCGTAAAACTTTCCACAGGAAATAAATCTTCGAAGATTTCTTTAATTCCTTCATCCAAGAATTGTTGGTAACTTTTCTTTTGGATTTCCAACAAATCATTTAATTCTAAAACATTATTAGTTTTAGAAAAATTTCTTCTTTTCCGATAATCTCCGAAATTAGTTAGTTTATAAGCCACGATATCACCCCATACACTTTTTCTATTAGACTTACACGCATGTTTGTAAACATGCCACCAATTTAAAATTGTAATGCTAAAACAACCTTTTGTCAACAATTTTATAGCAAAAAAAGTTTTTCTTAAACTATTTTTCGAAAAACTTATTACTTATTTAATTTATTTTCTAAAATTTTCTTTAATCAAAGGCCTTGTCCCCTTTTCTTAAGACTTACTTATTATAACAAATATTTTTCCGGAATACAATAATTAATTGCCCCCAAATCGACGATTTCGCTTATTAAAATCATTTATAATTCGTGTTAATTCTTTTTCATCTAGATCCGGAAAATAGGTATCCGTAAAAAAGAATTCGGCATAGCTGGCTTGATATAGCATAAAATTACTTAACCGTTGTTCGCCGCCAGTGCGAATAACTAAATCTAAAGGTGGTAAATTTTGATATAAATTTTCTTGAATATATTCCGGAGTTATATCATCTAAAGTAATTTTATCTTTTTTATACTCTTCACATAATTTTTTCGTCATATCCGCAATTTCATATTGACCACCATAATTAAGACAAATATTTAAGCAACAACCCGTATTGTCTTTGGTTTTCTGCATTAATTCATTCATGGCCTCTAAAACATCGTTTCTTAAAGGCTCCTTTTTCCCTGAAAAAACAACACGCACATTTTCCTTATGTAAGGAAGCAAATTCTTCCTTAAACATTTTAATAAACAAATTCATTAAATATTCTACTTCTTTGGCTTCTCTTTTAAAATTTTCCGTTGAAAAAGCATACAAAGATAAATATTTTAATCCTTGTTGATTTAAAAAAATACATAACTTTTTTAAAGTGTTGGCCCCAGCCCGATGTCCTTCGCTTCGGCTTAAGCCTCTTTTGGTCGCCCATCGACCATTACCATCCATAATAATACCTATATGATTAGGCAAAACAATTTTTTCTTCCATAAACATCAATTTTATTTTATCAAATTATTCCTAAAAAGTCTAATCTTTGGTACGTTGCTTAAAAATTATTAAAAAATAAAAATCCTCGCAATGAGGATTTAATAACTACATTTAAAAATTATTGTCGCTTCGTAAAAATGGTGGAATTTCATATTCTTCATCGGTTTTAACAGGGGTTTTCCGTTTTGGAACTTCATCATTGAATAATGCTTCTTCCCCAACTTCATCATCAAAGCCCGTGGCAATTACAGTTACAATAACTTCATCTGTTAAATTTTCGTTTTTGATGGCCCCGAAGATAATATTGATATCTGAATTAGCGGCTTCCCTAACAGTTTCCACTGCATCTTCAATTTCAAATAAAGTTAAATTATTACCACCCGTGACATTGACAATCGCATTTTTTGCCCCTTCAATCGTGGCTTCCAATAAGGAATTAGCAACGGCTTGCCGAGCAGCTTCGATTGCTCTGTTTTCGCCAGCATTACAGCCAATACCAATAATAGCGGTACCAGATTTTTCCATAACCGTTTTAACATCGGCAAAGTCCAAATTGATTACTCCGGTTACAGCAATTAAATCGGAAATAGATTGAACACCACGGTGTAAAACATTATCAACTTCTTTAAACGCATAATCAAAGCTAGTCGTTTTATCAATTATTTCTCTTAAACGATCATTTGGAATAACGATTAAAGTATCGACATGTTTCCGAAGATCTTCTAACCCAACTAGGGCATTTTCCATTCTTCTTTTACCTTCAAAACGGAATGGTTTCGTAACAATAGCCACGGTTAAAGCCCCTTGTTCTTGCGCAATTTCGGCAATAATTGGTGCTGCTCCAGTTCCGGTTCCACCACCTAAGCCACAGGCCACAAAAACCATATCGGCGCCACTACATGCTTCTTCTAATTCTTTTTTACTTTCTAATGCGGCAGCCCGACCAACTTCGGGATTAGCCCCCGCGCCCCGGCCACCAGTAATATCGCGACCGATTTGAATTTTATTTTGGCAAAGACTAGCATTTAAAACTTGTAAATCGGTATTAACAACGTAAAATTCAACGCTTTTAACGCCTTCTTCAATCATGCGATTCACGGCATTACAACCGCCGCCGCCAACTCCTATTACTTTGATTTTTGCTATTTGATCCATCTGTAATCCGTTCATATTCTCTCTCCTTAATTATCAAAAAAATAACCAAATATTTTTCCTAGTAATGAATTTTCACTAAAATTATTTTTCTTCGAAAGCCCACTTAATTCTTCTTGTTCTTCTAAATTAAATATTGAAAACTCCCGATCTCTTAATTTGAGGCGGCTATCATAATATTTAATTAAGCCCAAAGCCGTGGAGAATTTATTATGGCGAGCCCCAATTTCTTTTATTTCTCCCACATAAGCATTTGGCATAATTTGTTCTACCAAATTTTTAAATTCACTTATCTCGGATACTCCACCTACGATTATTATATAACTAATTTCCTTTTTTGTTAAGAGATTAATTTGTTTTTTTGCCAAATTTAGGATTTCTTCTAAACGGGCAATCACATATTCACTGGCATCATATTGATTTATTTTAATTTTTTCGCCCTGAATATTTTCAAAAATTAGGCTTTCCCTCGGATTGGCTAAATTCTTATCCGCCACCGCCATTTTTTCTTTAACCGTCAAAGCATCCCGAGGTTTAATTTTATAAATATAACTTAAATCTTTATCAATATTAAGTCCCCCAATATCAATTACTTCACTATTAGTTAGGATACCTTTATTAAATATTGCCACTTCCGTTTTAGAAGCCCCAATATTAACTATTGCCCCAACTTCATCAGCTTTAGCCTCATCTTTAAATAAGTAAAAGTCGCCTAAAGAGCCTAAAGCAATATCCACAACTTTAACATTTATTTTTTCTAGACAACTCACGATATTATGAACTGCTTTTTTAGCCACGGTTATCGCCACGGCTTTAGTTGCTAATTTTTCGGCCTTCATGCCCAAAGGATTTTCCACAACTTCATTATCATTTAACCGAAATTTATTAGGTAAAATACTCACTATTTCTTCATGATCCGGAATTTTTTTGGCCACACACGCTTGCAAAAGCCGCATGATGTCACTACCGGTGATAACTTCTTCGGGTTTTAAATTTATAGCCCCTTCCATTAAATAGTATATCGCACTATTAGAGGGCACCGTAACTAAAACTTTGTTGGGTCTAACCCCCAATTTTTCTTCCGCTTCCTTAAAAGCATCATTTAAACATTCCGCGGCTTTTTCCACATTAATAATATATCCTTTTTTTATTCCTTGGGCTTTTTTGTCAACACATGCTAAAACATTAAGCTTTTGCTTGACAATTTCTCCAACAATAAGTTTAATCGATGCTTCACCAATGTCTAAACTAGCTATAATCTTTCGCATTCTTGACTCCTTATATTCTCTTTAACATTATAACTAAATTATCCATTTTAAGCAAGCGCTAAATAGTAATATTAAAAACTAGACCAATCAATAGTATTCTAAAAAAAGAAAATTGACAAAAAAATTAAATTTAACTATAATTATGCATGGTATTTTTTTAGAAGGTGATTATTATGAATCAAACTTTAGAATATTACAAATATATTAACACGCTTTTAAAAAATCAAAACATCACTGATAACGAAATCTTACAAGATTTAGCAACACGACGCGATTATAAAGATTTATTAAAACCGGTTTTAAATTTAACTAAACAGTATCCTAATGCTGATTTTTATACTATCAAAAAATTATTATTTGAACAAAGTCATATTGCGGAAGTCATCAAAAAATTAGTTCATGATCAAGGTATTACTCCGGGTTTAGTAATTAATTTTGGTACGGAAAATACCCGGGAAATCTTAGTATATGGCAAAAAACAAGAATACTGTCTTTTAAATAATAATAAAGTTTTTAATCCGGAAGAAATGGAAGTAAATACCATTTTTGATTTGGCCTCAACGAGTAAAATATTTACCACTTTAGCCATTTTAAAATTAGTGGAAGAACAAAGATTAGACTTATTTGAACCTGTCCAATTTTATATTCCCGAATGTCATAATTTAAAAGATATTACCATTTTTGATTTATTAAAATTTCGAACTCACGTCGAAACGGCCATTCGTATAGATAAAGCCTATACTAAAGAAGAAGCCCAAGCGATATTATTTACCGCGAAAAGTGATAGTCAAAAAAATATTTTTAATGCTTATACGGATATTGGAGCCATGCTTTTAAGAGTTGTTGTGGAAAGAGTCACGAAAATGGATTTTAATACCTATTTACAAGAAACGATTTTGGAACCTCTTAAAATGGAAGATACTTACCTTAATGTTCCAGAAGAAAAATTAACTCGCGTGGCCAATGAAAACTTTTCTACCATCATTGATATGAATGGTAATCCTTTTATTCGTTACGATAATATCCCGGGAACTCCGCATGATACCAAAGCCATGGCGATTGGTCATGCTGAAGGGATTGCCCCGGGACATGCCGGTTACTTTTCGACAGCCAAAGATATGACTAAATTAGGTAAGGCTTTAGTAAATGGTACCATTTTAAAATCCGAATTAATTGCTACTATTAGTGAGAACATGGTTGGCGAAAAATTAGATGATGATACTTGTTCCTGGTTTTATGGTTCCTTGGTCTATGCTAAACAAACTGATAAACAAAAACTTCATGTCGATAGTCGGTTAAGTGGTAAAGCCTTCCTTTCACCTGGTTTCGCCGGCACAACTTTTTATGTTGATCCTTTAAATAAATTATATTTATTTTTAGGGGCCAATCGCTTGCATGATCGAATTTATAGTGTTAATAAAACGCAAGTGGCTAAAATAATTACTGACTCCACAACAGGGAAAAAGACCTTCCCCTTACCCAATGGTAACGAACAAATAATTTCCGAAGATTTTACCAAAGAGAAGGAAGAAATTATTGTTAAGGCCCTCGAATTATCTTTCCAATTTCAATTATTAGAAAAAATAAAATTACAAAACAAAGAAAAACATTTAGTTCGCGAATTAAACTAAATGTTTTTTTATAACTTTAAATATTGTTTTAACTCTTGCTTATCTTTTTCATAAATGGCTAAATCCCTACCTTGATACGTTAAAAGTACCTTATCTTTAATCTCCCACGTATTTTTTAAAAGTGCCCCATTGGTAACTAAGTTTAAAAGTTCATCGGGGATTTCCACAATTGGATAGGTCCAAAAATCTTTAATATTTTGGCACTTATAATTTCCCGCGGCAATTTCTTTTAAAGAATACGCCTCATCCAGGGTAAAGGGTCCTTGCTTTAAACGGACTAAACTTTGCATGGTTCCAACCGTCCCTAATTTAGTACAAATATCTTTAATTAACGACCGAATATAAGTTCCTTTGGAAACCTCGACATCAAACTTAATTACATCATCATGATATTCAATTAAATTAATTGTATAGATGGTAACCATCCTTTTCGGTAAAGTTACCGTCTTTCCTTCCCTAGCATATTCGTAAAGTTTTTTACCCTTTATTTTAACGGCCGAATAAAGTGGTACCTCTTGTTCGTAACTACCCATCATCGAATCAAGCACTTTTTTAATTTGTTCTTCGGTTACGGAAAAAGACTTTTTCATCGTTACTTTTCCTGTGATATCGCCCGTATCCGTTTCTATTCCTAACTTTATTTCAGCCTCATACTTTTTCGTCGTAGCCGTCAGTAGTTCATTTAATTTTGTATAACGCCCCACAAGACAAACCAAGACGCCGGTCGCCAAAGGATCAAGTGTCCCCGTATGACCAATTTTTTTGGTGCCTAGAATTTTAGTTAAATCATTAACGATATCCCGACTTGTCCGATTAATTTCTTTATTAACAACAATTAAACCATTCATTTTAAATCTTCAATTATTTTTTCAATCTTTTCCCCATAGGCAATTGATTCATCGTAAATAAATTTAAGTTCGGGTGTATGTCTTATCTCCATTACCCCACTTAATTTACCGCGAAGAAAATGACTGGCTTCGTTAACTTCTTTTTCAATTTCCGCTTTGGTTAAATCACTTAACGATGTAAAATAAATTTTCGCATAACTTAAATCTTTACTTAAATCACAACCCGTAATCGTAATGGTTTTTAAAAGTTCATCGCGGGTTTCATTAGCCAAAATATCGCTTAAGCGTCTAACAATTTCACTTTCTAAACGGGGAATCTTAAAACTGGTCATTTGACTTCCACCATTTCATAAGCTTCGATAACATCGTCCTCTTTAATATCGGTATAATTTTCTAAAGTAAGACCACATTCAAAGCCCTTTTTCACCTCTTTAACGGCATCTTTTTCCCGTTGTAAAGAGGAAATCTTATCTTCGCTAGCAATAACAATACCATCGCGAATTAACCGGACACTACAGCCATTTTTAATAATGCCATCGGTTACATAACAACCGGCAATACTACCAATCTTCGAATATTTGAAGATTTTCCGAATTTCCGCCGAACCGATAACTTTTTCTTCATATTCAGGATCTAGTAAACCATTGATTGCATTTTCCATATCTTCGACTAATTTATAAATAATGGTATAAAGTCGTATTTCCACATTATATTCTTTTGCAATTTCTTTGGTGATATTGGAAGGAACAACATTAAAACCAATAATGATGGCATTTGAAGCATTGGCTAAAACGACATCACTTTCGGTAATAGTTCCAATCCCACTGCGAATAACTTTAACCTTGGCATCTTTAACTGTTATTTTTTCTAAAGAGTTTTTCACGGCTTCTTCGCTACCGCGAACATCACATTTTAAAACAACATTAATTTCTTTATTTCCACTTTCAATTTGATTAAATAAATCATCTAAACTTAAACTTTGTTTATGTGTCGCTTGATCTTTTAAAATGTTTTTCCGTTTAGCCGCGACTTCTTTGGCTTCCGTTTCTGTTTCAAAAGCCATGAATTTATCGCCAGCACTTGGATTTTCCGTTAATCCGGTAATTTCCACCGGCGTTGAAGGCCCTGCTTCAACAATGGCTTCACCTAAATCATTTTTCATTGTTCTAATTTTGGCATAAGATGAACCAACTACAATCGGGTCGCCGATTCTTAAAGTTCCATTTTGAATTAAGAAAGAACCAATTCCCCCGATATTTTTATCTAACCGCGATTCAATAACTGCCCCCACAGCGTAACGATTAGGATTGGCTTTTAAATCATGCATTTCGGCCACCGTTAAAATGGTTTCTAATAGTAAAGGCACGCCTTCGCCACTTTTAGCCGAAATATTGATAAATGGATATTCACCACCCCAGGCCTCAGGAGTAATACCGGCTTCCGCCATTTCCGTTAACACTTTATCGACATTGGCATCGGGTTTATCAATTTTATTAACCGCCACAATTATTGGCACATTGGCACTTAGAGCATGATCAATGGCTTCTTTTGTTTGGGGTTTAACTCCATCATCAGCAGCCACAATAATAATAACGATATCGGTAACACTGGCACCTCTAGCCCGCATTTCGGTAAATGCCGCATGTCCCGGAGTATCAATAAAAGTAATTTTATTTCCTTCGTAAGCAATTTGGTAAGCCCCAATATGTTGGGTAATACCCCCAAATTCTTTATCGACGACATGGCTATGCCGGATATAGTCTAAAAGCGTAGTTTTGCCATGGTCGACATGACCCATAATAGTTACAATCGGTGGTCTTTTCACTAAATCTTCCGGCGCATCAATAATTTCAAATTCTTCGAAATTAGCCACATCTTGGGTTTCTTCTTTTTTAAGGGTTTTACCATAATCAACAACCACTAATTCCGCCGTTTCAAAATCAATACTTTGATTAACATTAAGCATTGCCCCTAGGTTCATTAATTTACCAACGACATCGATTGCCTTAACACCTAAAGCCTCCGCTAAATCAGCCACCGTCATTTGATCTTTGTATAACACAATATTTTCATTAGTTTCATTTTTCTTTAATTTATGTTTGTGCTTATACATTTCTTTTTTCATTTGATCGTATTCGGCATTATCTTTTTGATTTAAAGTATCTTTTTTCTTTAATTTTTCTTTTTTAACACTCGTCCGCATTTCTTTATTGACGCTATTGCTGGTCATGATTTCATCAACGGCTTCATCAATTGTTTCGGCTTCATCATAAGTAATTTCAGTATCACTACTAATTAAATTAATTGTATTATCGAGCATAATAATATCATCATCAGTTAAAACATCTTGGGCTGTTTTGACATTAATATTTAAATCATTACATTTTTTTAAAATTTCTGCGACGGTTAAATTAACATCTAAAGCATATTCTTTAACGGTCATTTCGCTCACCCTTTCTTTTTATAATTTTATAATTTTTTTAATTGTTCATATATTTCTGCTGGAATTTCGACTTCCAAAACTCTATCTAATATTTTATTCGCTTGGGCCTTATTTATGATCTCGATATCCCTTTTCAAATAAGCCCCCCGGCCATTGGCTTTGCCTTTTTCATCATCGATGATTACTTTGCCTTCTGGGGTTCTTACTACCCGGATTAAATCTTTTTTCGCACAGCGTTCATGACTAACAACGCATAAACGCATTGGCAACTTTTTAGTTTTCATGTTTTATCCTTTTTAAAGAAGGCATGGCTTCAATTTGCGATTTTATTTTTTGACTGGCTTCATCATAAGCCATATCTTCTTGACTCCGAACTAAATCTAAAATCGCATTTTGCACTAAAGTAATTATCTCGCTATCTAAATCAATATCCGCAAGGGTAATTAAAGAGGCTTCTGGCACATCTTCTAAAGCCACATATTTACCACATACGGGGCATAAACCATAACCGATAGCCTCATCTAATAAAAGTAAACTATGTGGGCAATTTAGAATTTCTTTATTATACATTTGCCAATAATCATTTAATCCTTTTTGGGTTCGTTGCCAAAATTCTTTTTGAATGGCTAAAGCCCGTGCTGGACTATTAGTACCATACAAAGTACATAAACTATTCGTATGATGAACATCGCGTTTAAAAAAGTGCCAAAACATTTTCTTTTCATCGGCGAGTTCTAATTCACTTTCTTGCAACAATTCCCGCAAACTAATGACTGAGGCAATTCGATTTCTTACATCCACCAAAGCTTCCATTTGTACCCCCACTTTCTATTTATTTCCTGCTTGATTTATTTCTTCCATTGTTTTAATTTCTAAATGATATTTGGTAAGTTTACTAGCCAACTTAATGTTGCTACCCTTTTTCCCAATGGCTAAACTTAAGCCTGATTCAGGAACAATGACTAATGCTTCTCGTTTTTCTTCATCGGTAATACTAACTATAACATCTTTCGCCGGACTCATCGCATTTTTTATATATTCCGCCGGATCTTCACTATATAAAACTAAGTCGACTCTTTCATTACCTAATTCTTTTAATATGCCGGCAATACGAGAACCATGTTCTCCAATACAAGAACCAATTGCATCAATATTTGGATTAGTAGAATAAACCGCTACTTTACTTCTAACTCCCGGTTCTCTTACCACTTGTTGTAACACAATTGTTCCATTAGCCAATTCCGGAATTTCATGTTCAAATAATCTTTTCACAAACCCATAATTTTTCCGGGATAAAAGAATAACTGGTCCTTTCGTATTACTTTCAATTTTCGTAATATATACTTTAATATTGGAACCCATGACAATTTTTTCATCCGGAATAATTTCACTTTTGGGAAGTATTCCTCGTGTCCGACCTAAATCAATA
>CANRAJ010000031.1 GCA_947628545.1 uncultured Bacilli bacterium
ATAACTCATTTATATATGCTTGTTTTATACAATAAGAGATTATCTACTTCTTTTCAATTTTCTCTTTTCCACCCATGTAAGGTTGAAGCACTTTTGGTATTTTTATGCTTCCATCTTTTTGATAGTTATTTTCTACTAAAGCTATTAATCCTCTTGGAGAAGCTACTACTGTATTATTTAAAGTGGCTAAATATTCATTACCGTGATCCGTTTTCATTCTAATACCTAACCGGCGGGCTTGAGCATCACCTAAAGTGGAACATGAACCAACTTCAAAATATTTTTGTTGGCGCGGACTCCAGGCTTCAACATCACAAGATTTAACTTTTAAATCGGCTAAATCGCCACTGCAGCATTCCAGTGTTCGAACGGGAACATCGAGACTCCGGAAAAATTCGACCGTATAATGCCACATTTTATCATACCAAGTAAAGGCATCTTCCGGCTTACATAAAACCACCATTTCTTGTTTTTCAAATTGATGGACACGATATAAGCCCCGTTCTTCTAAACCATGCGCCCCAACCTCTTTTCGAAAACAGGGAGAATAAGAAGTCATCGCAATGGGAAGATCTTCGGATTTAATAATTTGGCCTTTAAACCGACCAATCATGGAGTGTTCACTCGTCCCAATTAAATATAAATCTTCATTTTCAATTTTATACATCATGGCATCCATTTCGGCAAAAGACATAACGCCATTAACCACATCGCCCCGAATCATAAAAGGCGGAATGCAATAAGTAAAGCCCTTTGCAATCATAAAATCGCGCGCATAAGCAATCATGGCTTCATGCAAACGCGCAATATCGCCAACCAAGTAATAAAAGCCATTGCCACTCGTCCGCCCCGCACTTTCTTTATCAAGCCCATTAAAGGCCTCACAAATATCAGCATGAAAAGGAATTTCATAAGCCGGAACAACTGGTTCCCCGAATCTTTCTAATTCGACATTTTCACTATCATCGCGACCAATTGGCACACTTTTATCGATAATATTAGGAATAACCATCATCCGATTTCTTATTTCTTGGGCCAAGTTTTCTTCTTTGGCTTCTAATTCAGCAATAGCATCACTAATGGCATTTACTTCTTTTTTAACATCCGCAATAACATCTTTCTTGCCTTCCCGAACTAAAGTGCCAATTTTATCACTGACTTCATTTCTTTTGGCTCGCAAATCATCGGCTTCTTTCTTACATTCCCGGTAAGTTTTATCTAATTCATAAACTTCATCGACTAAACCTAATTTTTCATCTTGGAATTTCTTTTTAATATTTTCTTTTACTAAATCCCGATTTTCTCTAATTAACTTTATATCAATCATTTTTTCTCTCCTTTTTTAATTATAACACTTAATTGGCACTTTTAAAATCTATTTCACGCTGCAACCAGGCAATAATTAAGCCCACGATATAATCTTGTTCTGCGGGGGTTAAAAGATGACCAGGCGCAATATGATGCCATTTGGCCAGACAGGACCTACAACAAGTAGCCGTGGCATGTTGGGCAATAAAAACTGGATGGCCTTTCATCGGTGTTTGTTTCCCATCATTATAAATTACCGCGGGGGCTAACCTCTTCTCAATAAAAGTGGCGGCATGCTCAGCAATCACGGGCCAAGTTTTGGTCATAATATATTGCTTATCGGCATCCTTCAAATGGAAATGACTCCGAAATGCAGATTTAGCCAACCGATTTAAAATAGCATCGTAATTCATAATTCTCTCCTTTTTCATTGTACCAAAGAAAAAAGAGAAGCACAATTATCTTTAAAAAATCTTTTTTTGATAATCAAGTAAAACTTGTTTTATTCCTTTATAAGGTAATAAAGCACAATTTTTCCGATTATTTTGTTTATAAATATTATCGTAGACAATGGCTTCTTTTAATAAATCAGCATCATACTTTTCTTCTTTAACCATGGCCTCGAAATTATTGATATAATCCAAGGCCTCCTTAACAGTTTTACCAATTAAATTCGTAATCATAATCGAGGTTGAAGAAATACTAATCGCACAAGCCTCACCCTCAAAGACAATATCGGCAATTTGATCGTTTTCAATTTTTACATACAAATCTAAATTATCAATACAAGAAGAATTATTGGTATTAACTTTTAAATAAGTAGCATCATCCGTTCTTTGTCTTTTATAAGGATGAGCATAATGTTCCATTATAATAGCCCTTTTTGTTTCACTATCCATTTAAATCATCTCTTCCATTATTTTAGCTTTATCTTTTAATAAGTCAACTAGTGTATCAATTTCATTTTCCGTATTATAAAAATATAAACTAACGCGGACACTATTGGTTACCCCTATCGCATTTTTAATAAGTTTGGCGCAATGATTGCCCGCGCGAACACAAATATTATATTTGTTAAGATAATAAGCCACATCTTGACTAAAGACGCCATCGACATTAAAAGCCACAATACCACTATCGGCTTCTAAGTTTAATAAATCAATATGCGGGATTTTAATTAATTTTTCGACTAAATAGTTGCGTAAATGAAGTTCGCGTTCCCGAATCTTATCCATTCCAATTTTTTCAAGATAATCAATGGCGGCACCTAAGCCAATTACCCCAGCAATATTTGGGGTTCCGGCTTCTAAACGGGTTGGTAAATCTTTTAAATAAATGGCATTTTCGTTATCAAAGGATTCATTCATGCCACCCCCGAGATTCACCGGTTCCATATTTTCCAGTAATTCCTTTTTGCCATATAAAACACCAGTACCCGTTGGGCCTAACATTTTATGGGCTGAAAACGCTAAAAAATCTATATCCCAATCTTGAACATCAGTTTTCATATGGGCTACACTTTGAGCCCCATCGACAACGACAAAGATGCCATTTTCATGAGCCAATTTCGTTATTTCTTTAATTGGGCGAACATCACCAATTACATTAGTAATAGCCGCCAAGGCAATAACTTTAGTATTCGAACTAATAACACTTTTTAAGTTTTCCAGCGTTACATGATAATTATCATCTAAGGGTAAATATTTTATTTTTACGCCCTTATTTCTTGCCAAACGAAACCAAGGTAAAACATTAGAAGCATGTTCACTCGTAGTTATAATAATTTCATCACCGGCTTCTAAAAGCGGAGCAAAAAAGCCACTGGCAATCATATTTAAAGATTCCGTTGCTCCCGATGTAAAGATAACCTCCGCTCGATCTTGAGCATTAATAAAATTAACCACTTTATCGCGCGCATTTTCATATTCCAAATCTACTTTAAACGAAATATCATAATCACCCCGATGGGCATTCGCCGAATAATTTTCGTAATAATCTTGCATGGCATCTAGTACACTTTGGGGTTTTAAACTAGTTGCCCCATTATCTAAATAAATAATATCTTGCTTAAGCATAGGAAAATCTTCTCTATTCATTATCTTCACCTCCAATTAAAATATTTTTATAATCATCTAAAGCATTTAATAAAAATCCTTTTAAGAGCAATGTTTTAGCACTTTTAAAACTAAGTCCTTTAGCCATTAAATAAAATATATCTGTTGGAGCAACATTGCTAATAGTAACTAAGTGATTCGCTAAAATATCATGCGTCCAAATCTCTAAATGGGGTTCAACAACTATTTTGCCCCCATCGGTAATACCTTTAATATCCTCAACTATTAGGTTATCATGCGTATTTTTTTCGGCCTCGGCTAAAACATTAATATTTATTTCTTGAGCTAAACTAAGAACACGTAAAAATAAAACACTTTTATTATTACTTCCCATAAGCTCATTTTTGATAGTTAAATTACAATTTGTTTTATTAATAATAATTTCATGGTAATTAATCACCGTATTATTTTTTTGTTTAATTGTAACTTGATGGTTATCATTTTTTTGATAATTTAAACAATAAAGATTTAAAATGCTATCATCCTCTAAAATAATATTTAAAGTTAAATTACCCATTTCTTTAATTAAAATAGTATTATTACCCGTACAATGTAAATTTAAAATATCCGAATTAATTTCTAATAATGCTTCGGTATTATTAATGGCTAATGATTCATTAGCTACTATTATTTTATTCATTATTTCCAAGCCCATTTATAGTAAATGCCTTAAATCCTTCATTTTCAATTTTTTCTGCTAAGGCATAATCCCCGGTCGCCACAATTTGACCATCTTTCATAACATAGACGCTATCTGGTTTAATTAATTCTAATAATTTATTATGATGGGTAATAATTAAAATTGTTGGTTTAAATTTACGATAATATTCCTTTAGGGAATCAGCAACTATTCTTAAAGCATCGACATCTAATCCCGAATCAATTTCATCAATTAATATTACTTGGGGCTCTAACATCCACAGATGTAAAAGTTCGTTTTTCTTGCGTTCGCCTCCACTCATCCCCAAATTAATGTTCCGATGAATAAAATCATGGGGTAAATCTAAATGATCACAAATTGTTTCCATTTTTTTATTGAATTGAAAAATATTAACTGGTTCTTTACTTTTTTCGGATAAAACAGTTCTTAGCATTTCGGCATTAGTTACGCCTTCAATAGCAACAGGACTTTGACTTAACATAAATATTCCTGCCCGCGCAATATCAGTCGTTGCCATTTTCGTTAAATCTTTATCTTGGTAATTAATTTCCCCCTTAGCTATTTCATAATCGGGATCATGCATGATAACCCGACACAAGGTACTTTTTCCCGTACCATTTTGCCCCATCAAAGCATGAATCTTTCCTTCTTCTAAGTCCAGATTTAAATTATTTAAAATGATTTTATCAGCAATTTTAACTGTTAAATTTTTAATTTGGAACATAAAAAATCACCAATGTTATTGTAACATAAGTGATTATTTTTTTAAAGATTTAACATCTTTGCTTTTATTTAGCAAAAGTCCTAATTTAAAACGATAATGAAATAAAAGATAAACTATACCACTAATAACAACTATAGCATAAAAATTAATAGTTCGAAGTAAAAGCATCCCCGAAAGGGCCAGTTCATTACCATATAAAAGTTTATTAACCATTAAAAGTAGACTTTCATTAATCATTACCCCACCGGGTGTGGGCATTAAATCACTACCTAAAGTAATACAAATTTGAAAGGCCATTACATAAAATAAAGAATAAGTTTTTAAGCCAAAAGAACGATAAACAAAATAAGCCGCCAGTAGAATGCTTAATCTTTGTAAAACCATTATGCCAAAAGTTTCAATCATCAATCTAGGATTATCTTTCGTTATTTGACTACATTTTTGGTATTCATCAACCATTTGCTTAACTTTTTCGTCAGCCTTATCCTTATCCTTAATAAACTTTAAACGTTTAATCAAAAAGGTAGCAATTTTTAAAAACCAATTAGCCACTCTTTTTGAGTAAATTAGAGCAATAAAAACTAAAATAACCAGTAAAGTTGTTAAAAAGCCCATGAGAACGACAATATTATAAAAAGTATTTAAGCCAAATAAAGTTTTGGCAAAGAAACCTAAAAAAATTAAAGCCAAAAAGATTAAAGCTAACCGATTAAAAAGCGAATTAAAAAGAACAATTAAACCACTAGTTTCATAACCAATCCCATCTTTTTTCATTTCATACATTTCTACCGGTTGGCCACCAACATAACTGGGTGTAATTGCGGAAAAATAAAACTCTGTCAAATAATAACCCCAAGTTTTTCCGAAACTAACTGAATAATTAAAATATTTTAAAATTCGTTTAAGGAAAAAACTACCCCAAAAAAGGTAAAAAAACATTGCCAAGACGGCCCAAAATAAATATGTGGGATTAGTATTTTTTAAGGATGTCCAAAGTAAGGAAAAATCACAATCTTTAAAAACAAAAAGATAAGTTAAAACTAAAAGTACAATAAAGATAATTGTTGTTAAAAGATGTTTTTTCATAATTTTATTTTATCCTTTAATTATATTTATAAAAAGACCAAAAACAACTACAAAAGCAATTGCTACAATAAAATTAAGATTATTAAATAAAATATAGCGCGGATTTTGATAATTTTTGGTAAAGTTTTTTGCATAAATTCTCGCACAATATAAAATGACCATAGCAAATAAAAATAAAAACAAACTAAAAATAGCATTACTAATTTTTTTAAAAGGATGAGCTAAGATAAATAAATTTATAAAAAATAAAATGTAAAAAACAATATAATAAATAAACATTGATTGAGTTTGATTTTGTAATGTTGCTCTTTCACAAAAAGCTCTGGTCATTTTTTCACTTAAAGATTCGCTTTTTTTAGGTGTTTTTACTTTTTCAGCTTTCAACTTAATTACAAAAGCATCACTTAATTCTAAATAGTCATCATAATAATTGCTTAGATATATTTTTTGTTTAAGTTTCCAATTATCAATTTCGGCATTATAAATATCACAAATAATTTCAAAACCATCTTTTTCTTTTTTTATTTTATAAACATTTACTATTTTTTCCATTATGAATTCGCCGCTTGGTCTTAAAGTACTGATATCTTTAGCCAGGGCTGCTACTTTTAAAACGGATGAATCAGTAAGGACTGCTCTAGATGCATAATTAGAACCATTTAATTTTGCAGAAACGTGATAAATATCATTATTTTCATCGACCAAATAATAATTATTAGCTTGATTAACTTCCCAGGCTGATAAACCAACTAATTCTAAGCCATATTTTAAACTCATAAAAGAAAATACCACGAATAATGTTCCCCCGAGAAGAAGCCAAATTTCAAATCCCAAACTTATTTCTTCATTAAACGCTATTTTAGGCAATTCAAAACTAGCAAAGAAAATAGAAATGTAAATTAAATAAAATATAAGCCATTTTATATCTCTATTTTTAGTCTTAGTAGTTTCTTTACTTACTTCTTCTATTTTATATTTATAAATTTTACTATGATTCATTTGTTATTATCTCCCTTATTTTGGCCGCGAATCAAAATTATGGATAGTTGTCGCTACATGACCTACAGCATCAACCGCCGTTACTTCGATTTTATAATAATATTCATAAGTTTTAACATTTTTAAAAACAAGTGGATAAAGATCGCCTTGTTCAATGATGATATTATTAGCATTTGGATCATCAGTTTCTAATATTTTAGCACTAAATTTGGCTTCCCCACTACCATTAATAGCATTAGCTCCAATATAGAAATAATCAGCATAGGAAGCATCTGAAACATTGGAATTAACCATAAATGGTGAACCATTTTCAATGGCATTAATTCGAATCATATAATCGGTATGCCGACCCGAACCATCAGTAAGTCGTATTTTTAAATAACCGCGGCCCGGATAATTTATATTAGCCGTGATAGGGCCATTCGTCACCTTACCATCATGACCGGAATACGAATCAAAAATATAGGTGGAATCATCAAATTCCCAATAAGTACTAACTTCGGCAGAAGCAGAAACATTAATGGTAATACCTACGCCTTTATTGTATACAACATCCATAATTTTGGTATCTTTTTTCGTAATTGAACTAGAGGTTTGAGCATTATAAGTTTTACCATTAACAGTTATACTAGTTTTTAAAAGATCACCTTGTTTAGCAAACTTTTTAAAACGAGCAACAGATTCACTCCGATAAATAGCACTATAGGCCTTTTTCATTTGGGCTTCATTTTGACCAAGAAAATAATAATTTTTACCCTTGGCTTTTTGCTTAGCATCACCTTGAGCATCAAAATTATACCAAGCCCCATTTAATTTAATATTAACTGTCGTGTGACCCCCATTACCATATTTAGCACTAATGGTATAACTATCTAAACCAATCCGCCGGGTTATAATCATAAACATTGCCGAATAAGTATCACAAGAACCATAATGCGAATCAAAACCATCTTCGGCTAAATAAAGTTCTTGGGCATCGTTATATGCTAAAGCATATTCATCAGCGATAGATTGCACATCATCCATATATATCATTGGAACAGCATAAGTCATTACTTTAACTAGCCAATCATATATGGCCATTACCTTTTGATACGTACTCATACCGCTATTAGTTTGACTATTTAAAACACTTTCTACTGCACTATCAACTGCTGGATAACCGGTTTTTAATGGTGACAATGGCGCACTATTTAAAAGTGTTTCTAAACTGGCATTAGTTGAAGAACTCGTCGTTTTTTGACTAGAAGTAGTTTTATTCGTTGTTTTACTATTGGTAGTTTTATTAGTAGTAGTTTTATTAGCCGAACTCGTTTTATCAGTATCGGTTTTTGCTTCTTCAGATGCTGTAATATCTTTATCAACTGTCGCTAAATATTCCGTAATTTCTTGTTGTAATTTTGTTAACGCTTCCTCATCTTTTTTTACTTCATCCACTTGTTTTAAATAAGCATCCAACTTACTAGTCATTTCCGTTTTAGTTTCATCTTTTAGGCAATTATCTCCCGTACATTTATATTCTTTTAATTGCGTTAATTTAGCCGTAATTTGATCCGTAAGTTCAGTTTTTAATTCGGTTAAAGAATTAGTTTTACTTTCTTCTTTCTTAACCGTTTTAGTGGCATCAGCACTTTTCTTCGGTTTAACTGTCTTTTGATAAATGAAAAAACTAACCAAACAGCCGATTAAACAAACACCTAAAGCAATTAAAACATATATAATAATTTGCTTTTTTGTTTTCTTCTTTGGCTTTGGTTGTTTTTCTTCTTTGTTTTCGTTCTTTTTAACCTTATCTTTTTTCAACATATCCACTCACACTCCACTTTAAAATAATCTTACCACATTTTATTTTTCAATTAAAGATAAACCGACGCGTTCTTTGGCTTTATCTATTTCGGCAACATAGAAAGTTTTAATATCACCGACTTTTAAAATTTCACTTGGATGTTTAACATAATCTTTGCTTAAACGCGAAATATGGACTAAAGCATCATTATGTAACCCAATATCGATAAAAGCCCCAAAAGAGGTAACATTACGCACGGTACCTTCTAAGGCCTCGCCAATTTTTAAATCATCAATCGTTAAAATATCGCTTCGTAACACCATTTGCGGTATTTCATCCCGCGGATCAATAACTCCACTTATTAAATTATTTTGAATCATATCATATTTTTCTTCACTAATATGATATTTAGCCATAATTTCTTTTTTATTTAAAGTGGCTAATTTTTGCGCCATAGCATCTTGGCCGATGGCTGCGAGATCAAGGTGGTAATCCCGTACGAGGTTTTCGACTAAAGCATAATCTTCAGGGTGAATATTCGTTTTATCTAAAGGATTATCGCCATTTAAGATTCGCAAGAAGCCCGCGGCTTGTTCAAATGTTAAATCATCCATACCGGTTTGCTTTTTTAAATCTAGACGACTCGTAAACTTCCCATGTTGTTTTTTATAATTCATAATTTTCGTAATGATTTTTTTATTTAATCCCGAAACATAATTTAAAATAGCTTCACTGGCGTTATTTAAATTAACACCTACTTTATTCACTATTTTACTTACGACAAATCCTAGTTCATCATCTAATTCTTTGGCTTTTAAATCATGTTGATATAACCCCACGCCAATGCTTTTCGGATCAATTTTTACGAGTTCGGATAAAGCATCTTGCAACCGGCGACCAATACTGACGGCACTCCTTTGTTCCACAGAATAATCCGGAAATTCGCGTTTGGCTAAAGGCGAAGCCGAATAAACGGAAGCCCCGGCTTCACTAACTATGACAAACTTAACTGCTAAATTATTCTTTTTAATTAAGTTGGCCACGAATTGTTCACTTTCGCGAGAAGCCGTACCATTACCAATTGCAATAACTTTGACATTATATTTAGTAATTAAATCCAGCATTGTTTTTTCCGCGGCCGCAACTTCTTTTTTCGGTTCATGAGGATAAATAACCCCAATAGTTAAAACCTGGCCGGTAGGATCAAGTACCGCTAGTTTACAACCCGTTCGAAAAGCTGGATCAAAGCCCATAACCACACTTTCTTTAATCGGCGGCGTTAATAATAAATTTTCTAAATTATTACCAAACTCTTCAATGCCAAAAGCACTAGCATTATCGTAAAGTTCGGCTTTAATATCTCGTTCTAAGGATGGTTCCATTAATCTTTTCCACGCATCCAAAATAAATTCTTGAACTTTGGCTTGCAAAGGAAAATCATGACCTTTAAGCACATTTTCTTCTAAATAAGCAATGATTTTGGTGGCATCAACGGTTAAACTATAAGTGATGACTTTTTCTTTATCTGCCCGATTCAAAGCCAAGATTTGGTGCGGTTTAACACTTGGTATTTTAGCTTCAAAATCATAATAGATTTCATAAGTTTTTAATTCATCGACGGCGTCTTTTTTCTTTTTCCCTTTAACTAAACCAAAGCGAGCATAATAACTGCGACACCATTTGCGATAACGCGGATTATCACTAATCCAATCAGCAATAATATAACCGGCTTGAGTAATGGCCTCATCCACGGTTTTTACTTGATCATTTAAATAGGGTTTGGCAAGTTCTTCGGCGGAAGATAAAGGAAAACTCATAATTATTTTGGCTAGTGGTTCTAAGCCCAATTTAATGGCTTCCGTTCCTTTAGTTTTTCTTTTTTCTTTGAAAGGTAAATAAATATCTTCCACTTCACTTAATTTTTCACAACTATTTATTTCTGTTTTTAATTCTTCGGTCAACATACCTTTTTCGGCAATGAGGCGAATTACATCTTCTTTGCGTTTGGCTAAATTCACCGCATAATTATATTCGGTTTCAATATTTCTTAATTCATCTTCATTTAAATTGCCGGTGACCTCTTTTCGATATCGGGCCATAAAAGGAATCGTGGCCCCACTGATTAACATCGTAATAACATTTTTAATTTGTTCCGGTTTTAAGTTTAATTTTAAACTCACTTTTTTAATTAATTCTTCGTTCATATTTGACTCTCTTTCTTATTTTAAGTATAACAAAAAACTAACAAAAAAGCACTAGCCAAGTGCTTTAAAACAATTTTTATCATGATCATTAATGATACCAATGGCTTGTAAGTAAGCATAAATAATAGTGCTACCCACAAAAACCATCCCGCGGGCTTTTAAATCTTTACTTATTTTCGTACTTAAGGCATTTTGGGTCTCTTGCTTGCCTTTTATTACTTGCCTCTTGGTAAATGACCAAATGTAATTACTAAATGAACCAAATTCTTCGGCAATATTAGCAAAAACTTGGGCATTAATAATGGCGGCTTGAATTTTTTGGCGATTCCGAATAATGCCCTTATCCTGCATTAAGGCCTTGATTTTGGTCTCGTTATATTGTTTAACTTTAGCTACCTCAAAGTAATCATAACTTTTTTGAAAATTAGCCCTTTTCTTTAAAATTGTTTCCCAGGACAGTCCGGCTTGATTAATTTCTAAAATTAAAAGTTCAAATAACTTTTGATTTGGATTTTGACGAATTAAGAAATATAAGCCGAGTTTTAAAATATAACGAAGGTTGTTACGATAGTTTTGAAAATATAACAGTTAAATTTAATGATTATGATAAAGATAATGACGAATTGTCAATAAAAGCTTATATTTTAGAAGCTCCGAATAGAATGAGTAGAAGTGACTTAGATAAGTTTTTAAATTTTCTTTATCAGTGGAATTATATACATTTT
>CANRAJ010000032.1 GCA_947628545.1 uncultured Bacilli bacterium
GTGACTCTGTCACTTTTGTTTGACAAACCTACATACGATTAATCTATCCTTTTTAACAATTTATTTACATTTGAGGACATTTTTGGTAAAATTAGTTTATGTCCTCGTAGCTCAGCTGGATAGAGTGATTGCCTCCGACGCAATAGGTCACAGGTTCGAATCCTGCCGAGGACACCACGAAAAAATAACAAGGTTCAAAGCCTTGTTTTTGTTTTTTATTTAATAAGGCTTGCCAAAGTAGGAATGTATTATATATAATCATATTTAGAGGAGTTGATCAAATGACTAAGTTGTCACAAATATTGGCGAAATTTATAATGCTGGTTTTCTTAATTTTGGATTTGGGATTAATTGTTGTCTTTTGGCATGCCAGCCCTTATGCTATTTGGACAAAGTTTACTTTTTTAACTAGTTTGACAATTATTTTGGGTACTTTATTTTTTCTTCTTTGGCGCAATCGCGAAATAAAATTAAAGAAAAAGGTATTTATTATTTGTTTAATTGGTGCGGTATTATTAAATTTAAGTTTACTTTTCCTCCCTTATAATTATCCACGGGGCGACTATGCTACTTTTTATAATAACGCTCGTTCGTTGGCAGCCAAAAATACTTTATCACTCCCGCGGTATGTTGCTACATTTCCGCATTTAAGTGCCTATATTTTTCTTTTAGGCGGCATTATGAAAGTAACATTCGCGAAATATTATATGGTGGTTTTCCTAAATATTTTATTTAATTTAGGTGGAGCTTGGATTCTTTATCAACTATTTAAAACTAACAAACAAGAAGATTTGGGTAAAATTGGGGCTCTTATTTGGCTTGTTAATCCCCTTAATTTAGTATGGACGACAACTTGTATTCCGATTGTGGCATTTCAAACTTGTTTTTTACTAGCCATTTATAGTTTTTTAAAACTTTTAACTAAACATGATCGGTGGTCTAAAGTTATTCTAAGTAGTTTATTATGTGGTATAGTAGTTGGAATAGCTAATTTATTTCGGCCGATTATGATAATATTTTTGATTGCGGTCGTAATCTATTATGGATATTTAATACTTTTGAAAAAATTAACTTGGCCTAAAGTGGTTATTAGTATTATTTTAATTTTTCTACCATATGCTCTTATTGGTAAAGCCAATGATGCTTTATTAACCAAAGTTAGTGGTTATCAAACATCTTCCACTCCGGGATGGAATGTTTATGTTGGATCTGTTGCGCCAAATGGACAATGGACTGAGGCCTTGGGAGAAGAGTTTAATACTTGGGCTATGAAAAAAAATTACAATGTTCCGGCTTTTCAAAAAGCTATGTTAGATAAAGGTTTAAAAAATTATCAAAGCTATTCCTTCGGGTCTTTAATGCGTTTAATGAAAAATAAATTTATTGTTTTAAATCATAATATGACGGCCCTTAATGCGGACATTTTATATGGCAATATTTGCCATTGCCCTTCACTAATTCGGCATCTTGTTTATGTTTTATCAACACTTTATTTGGCTTTTTGTCTTTTAGGTTCTCTTGCAACCTTTATTAAAAATCGTCAGCATTTAACCGATAATATTTTAGTGTTCTACGCTTTACTTATTATTGGAATAGAACTTGCGACTTTATTATTAGAGGTAGCCGTAAGATATACGATTCCGATTTATGTTCCATTATTGTTACTTAGTCTTAACTATTTTCAAAAAAGGGAAGACTAAGAGGACAAACATCGCTTCCTAGTAAAAAAATTGGCATAATTTATACTGGAAGTGATTTTTTTATGAATTATTTAATTTATCCGTTAAAAATTATGAACTTGACTCAAGGGTATGAGGCTCATGGGTCTCATAGTAAAGGAAATATTAAAGATTATCCGATTGATGATAATGGCGGTTCGGCTAAAAAAGATGCATATTTTTATTGCCCTTGTGATGAGATGGTCATTAAAAAGATTTATGGGGTAGGGCAAAAAGCGGGAAATACTTTATGGTTAGAATCAACCTCACCCGTAATAACGCCAACCTTTGAGGATTATGTTACCATTATGGTAGTTCATCCTAATGATAGTGAGTTTAAAAATAAAAAAGTTGGCCAAAAGTTTAAACGATATGAAAAAATTGTTCTCGAAGGTGATGATGGTAATGCTACGGGGTATCACTTACATATCTCAGTGGGTCGGGGCCGGCTTAAGGGTAGTGGCTGGGAAGAAAACAACCACGGGGCCTGGGTTATTAAAACCACAGAAGGAGCCGTTAAACCGGAAGAGGCTTTTTTCGTTGATTCCAATTTTACAATCATCAAGGGAACGAAAAATATTCCTTTTATTAAATTAGATAAAGAACAAATTGGGGCCAAAAGTTATTATGTGACGGAAAGCTTAAATGTCCGCTTAGGACCAGGTACTAGTTATCAAGCCATAAATTCTTTACCGGCGGGAACAATGGTAAATGTGGCTGAAGAAAAAGGAACTTGGAGTAGGATTAGTGCTACCGAATGGGTTTCTCATAATTTTTTAACTACTAAAATACCTAATAAAGTTTATTATACGAAAAAAACTACTACCTCGTTAAATGTAAGAAATAAACCTAATGGGCAAAAATTAAGCGAAAAAGCGCCTTTACCTAAAAATACCACCGTTGCCGTGATGGCTACCAGTGGTAAATGGACGAAAATTAACGAAAACCGGTGGGCTTTTAGTGCATATCTAACTTAATTGGTTTATTTTTTAATTCAAAATCATAAGTATTTGTTCCATTAATTAAATCATAAATTAAACTAGCTCGTAGTTCATATTGAAAGACTAAAGAATTAATATCCCGTGTAAGGGGAAGCGTTAATTCTTTTTTAATTTTATTTAAATATCTCTGTCCGCGCGCATTAAAACCTAATATTTTAAGATAATCAATTGCTAGCTTTTGATTATCTTCTTTGGTAAATTGACTTAAAAGATGAATAAAGAGCCGATTTAATTTATTATAAGTATACCTCTTAGTTTTAACTTGGGTAATTAACTCATCAAGAGACTCTACATTGGTAATAACTTTTTTTAGGCGATATTCTAAACCTTCATCGACATCTAAAAAAACTTTTAGATTGGGACAGGTCATAATTTGGTATTTAAGAATCTTAAAATATAAAGCCTTATTAATGGTTTTAATTTCTTTTATACTGGCCAAAGGAAGATACTTTTTAATATTGTTGCCTTTATGAATTTTTTCGCGAATATTGCTGGCACTAATAACTGGGGCGGTACTTTTTAAATCATGATAATCACTAGTTCGTTTAATGGTTTCTAGTTTTAAGGCATAATTATTTTCATAAATTGCCTTTTGATAAGATATGGCTAATAAATCATTGGGTAAAAAGGTAAAATCACATTTTAAAGCCTTGGCTAAGGCTGTGGGATAATTTATTCCCGTTTTTAAGTATTCTTTAACTAAATCATCATAAGCTTTATTTTTAATCTGTTTTTGGGCTAATTTTTGAATGGTGGCTAGATCATTTGATTCACTGCCACAGATTATGCTATCACATTTTAATTCGTTTAAGATTTTGATCGCGGCATTCGCGAAGATATCGGCACTTTGGGTACCAAAAACAAATGGTAATTCCACGATTAAATCAACCCCATTTTGTAAAGCAATTTTGGCCTTAGCTTCTTTAGTTAAAATACTGATTTCGCCTCTTTGGAGAAAATAACCATTTAAAACGAGAATAATTAAACTATTGGGATAAAGTTTCTTTATTTTTTGAATGTGATAAATATGGCCATTATGAAAGGGATTATATTCGGCAATAATTCCGATTTTTTGCATGTTTAATCACCAAATGTAATATATCAATGTTTCATTTTCTTGTCAAACATGTTATACTGTCAAGAAATTTATGGCATATTTCTTGCATAAGAAATATGTTATAAATTTAGTGTACCTAATTTATAACGAAAAGATAATATAAGGGGAAAGTATTTTTAATTTTTCATTCGAAATAATGAAGAATTAAAAAAAATAAATAAAATAGAACAAGTTTAAAATAATTTAAGAATCTATTTAAATGTGATTTATAATTATCAAATGTTCTTTTACTCCTGCCACCAATTTTTAAAGTATCTTCAACTTTTTTAACCCATTTCTCTTTATTCTTCATCGTATTTTTCATAAAAAAATCTCCCTTCCTTTCACTAAAGAGAGAAATAATCTTTTAAAATTAAGAAATTTGTGTATAATAATATGTGTGTTGAGATTATTTCTTTTCTTTAGCGAGATTTATAATAATCCAACACTTTTTATTTTGCAATACTTTATTTTTGGTAACTCTGTGCTATAGACTTTTCGTTAGAAATTTGGTACACTTTGTTCGTGGTGGTTAACATGATGTTAGCAGTGGTAGGGCCAACTGGTGTAGGGAAGACCAAATTAAGTATTGCTTTAGCCCAAAAGTATCACGCCATTATTATTAGTTGTGATGCGGTTCAAATCTATCGGGGCTTAAATATTGGCAGTGCCAAAGTAACGGAAACCGAAAAAGCGGGTATTCCCCATTATTTAATGGATATTAAAAATCCGGATGAAGAATATTCCGTGAAAAACTATCAAGATGATTTTCGCCAAGTGGTGGCGGAACATCCACAGGAAAATATCATTATTGTTGGAGGAACAGGGCTTTATTTAAATGCCGCTATTAAAGATTATAATTTTAATAAAGATGAGACTAAGCAACCCCAAATCTTATATGATGTTAAAATTATTGGCTTAACCGCAGAGCGAGAAATAATTTATGATAATATTAATCGGCGCGTTGATGAAATGTTTGATCAAGGTTTTGTTGAAGAGGTCCAAGCCTTAAAGGTAAAATATCCGCATAGTAAAGTTTTACAACGGGCTATTGGTTATAAAGAAATATTGGCCTATTTAGATGGGAAAATAACTTTAAAAGAGGCTAAAGACCAAATTAAACAAAATAGTCGTCACTATGCGAAAAGGCAATATACCTGGTTTAATCACCAAAATGATGTCAAATGGTTTACGGTCGATTATAAAAAGTTTGAAAATACAATTAATAGTGTGATAGAATATGTAGAAGGTGAAACGGATGAAGAAGATTAATCCTAAAAAAGCAAGCATGATTTTATTATGGGGGAGTATTGGCCTATTTTTTAGTATGTTAGTTTTTTTAGTTATTAGTTTTTATAGTAATTTATTAGTAACTAAAGTTTGGCGTTATATTGTAATTGGCTTAATGGTTGGTGCAATTGGGTTATTTATTTGGGCGATATGGTTATTAAAAAAACATAAACATGGTCTTAATTTTAAAAAAGGAATTAGATGGTTATTTTCTATTCTCTTTGGTTTATATGCGGCGGGTTGTTGTGGCTTTTTGTTCCTATTGTATGGACCTGCTCATGGCTTTCGGGATTGGCTTATAACAACGGCGATGGCCACGATGCATCATAAACATTATTGCCAATGGTTCTATGATGATGATATTATTAACAAAGTTTTAAATAGCAACTATATTCAAGATTTTGATGAAGATACAGATGCTTCATTAATTGATTTTAATAAAGTTGATAAAGAAGCGAATGAGTATGAAAAAGAAATCTTAAAACATGATAAAGATGATTTATATAAGATTATTCGGTTTAAAGTTAATGGTTGTGATGCATATCTTGCTGCCGTATACGATGCTAGCAAAATTAAAGTTGGGGTTTCGAAATGGCTAGGTCGCAGTGGGCAATATATCTATGATATGGCACAAGAACAAAATGCCGTATTAGCCATAAACGGGGGTGGATTCTTCGATCCTGGTTATAATAGTAATGGGGCTAATCCGGTAGGTGTAACCATTAAAGATGGGAAAATTATTTCCAATAGTTCGACGAATGGAAATGTCATTGGTTTTAATTATGATAATGTCTTACTTTTAACGAAAAACCAAGGGGCTCAAGCGGCAATTGAAGCGGGTTATCGCGATGCGGTTACGATGAATCCCTTCTTGATTGTCAATGGTCAACCAGCCTTTATGAAAGGTAATGGTGGTTGGGGTTATGCCGCCCGGACAGCCATTGGTCAAAGAGCGGATGGTATTGTCTTGATGTTAGTTGTCGATAGTAATGAGTTTCGGACTAAGGGAGCCTCAATGGTTGATTTAACGGAAATAATGCAAAGATATGGGGCTGTTAATGCGGCTAATCTTGATGGTGGTACCTCTTCAGCGATGGTCGAACATGGTAAAATCATTAATGATCCGATTGATTCCACCTTGGCCCATAAAACGCGGGGTATCCCTACAGCGTTTTTAGTAATAGAATGATGGAGGTTTAGAGATGTTTAAATTTGAAAAGAAAATAGTTGAATTTTGTGAAAAACATTTTATTGTATTAAGTTTTATTTTTGTTACTTTAGTGGCTTTAGCTGCCCGTTATCCGTTACGGAATTTCTTTTCCGGCGACTTTGGTGTTTTTAATAACTGGGTTATTTATTTCCGGAATAACGGTGGTCTGCGGGGATTAAGTAATTATCCTGGTGATTATAATGCTCCTTATATGACAATCGTAGCCTTATTGTCTTATTTGCCGCTTAAAAGTATGGCCGCTATTAAAATCTTTAGTATTGGTTTTGATTTTCTTTTAGCAATTGCCGCTACGCTTTTAGTTAGAGAACTTTTAAAAGGAACAAAATATGATAAGTTTATTTTATTATTAACTTATGCAACTACTTTGTTCTTACCCTCAGTGTTATTAAATAGTGCGCAATGGGCTCAAAGTGATGCAATTTATACTACATTCGTTATTTTAGCTTTATTGTTTTTAGTCAAAGAAAAGTATTTTTATTCCTTTTTGATGTTAGGGGTAGCTTTTGGCTTTAAATTACAATTTATTTTTATTCTTCCTTTATTTATCGTTTTATATGTTTGTCAAAAGAAATTTTCTATTTTGAACTTTTTACTTATTCCTGCTGTTGATATTTTAATGTGTACTCCAGCGTTAATTATGGGCATGCCATTTGCTAAAATATTTTCAATTTACCTTAAACAAGCCGGCGAATATAGTGCTTATTTGGTTATGAATTTCCCGAATATTTATAATTTAATTCCTAATGTTGTTGCGGATATATATTATCCGGTAGGGGAAATAATTACAATCCTTGCTTGCTTTATGATGTTAATCTATCTTATTTATAAAAAAGTAAAATGGAATAACGAAAAGATAATTACTTTAGGCTTATGGTTTTTAGTAATTGTTACATTCCTTTTACCCGGCATTCATGAAAGATATTTATTCACCGGTGAAATTCTTGTTTTAGTATATATGATAGTTTATCGGCGGAAAGAAAATATACCAATAATGATAATGATTCTTTTAAGTAATTTTATTACTTATTCTAATTTCTTAAATGCTTTGCATTTTGCTTATATGGACTTATTATCAATCGCTTATCTTGTGGTCATTATTTACTTTACAATTAATGTTGTTAAATTATTAGGTGATGAACATAAAATAAGTCGGAAAAACATACAATAATACTTGAAATTATTGTATTTTTTTGCTAGAATTTAAATTGCTGTAAATGCAAATAAACATTGATATGGATTTTACTTACGAGTGCCTTTGAGAGGTGTAAGTATTTTGAAATATCAAGAAGAAAAAACGAAGGAGGGATATATTTATGGCAGAAATAGTTTCTATGAGTAATTTATTAGAAGCAGGTGTTCATTTTGGTCATCAAACTAAAAGATGGAATCCCAAGATGAAAGAGTATATTTTTACATCACGTGACGATATTTACATCATTGATCTTGAAAAAACGAAGGCATGCTTAGAACAAGCTTATGAAGCGGTAAAAGGCATCGCCGAAAACGGGGGCAAATTTTTATTCGTTGGTACCCGGAAACAAGCCCAAGAAGTTTGTTTAGAAGAAGCAACGCGGAGTAATTCTTACTATGTAACCGAAAGATGGTTAGGGGGAACATTAACCAATTTCCGGACGATTCGGCGGCGGGTTAGAAGACTTGAAGAAATCGAAGAAATGGAAAAAAATGGGACTTTTGAAGTTCTACCGAAAAAAGAAGTTATTGGTTTAAAGAAAGAATACGATAAATTAAATAAAGTTTTATGTGGTATTCGTGAAATGGTTAAATTACCACAAGCCTTAATAATTGTCGATCCAAAGAAAGAATATAATGCCATTAAAGAAGCACGGAAATTAAAAATTCCGGTAATTGGTATTGTTGATACGAATTGTGATCCCGATGATGTTGATTATGTCATTCCCGGTAATGATGATGCCGTTCGTTCTATTAAAGTAATGCTTGGGGTTATTACTAATGCCATTTGTGAGGCTAACGGTTTAGAAATCGTGGATTATGTTACGGAAGAAGAAAAGAAAACTGCTCCAGAAACGGAAACCTCAGAAGAAGTTAAAACCGCAACTAAAGAGGCTAAGACGGAAAAAGTAGCCCCTGATGTTATCGAAGCCGTTAAAGAAACAGCAGTCCAAGATGAACTTGCTAGTAAAACTTTAACAGAACTTAAAAAAATGGCCAAAGAACAAGGCCTTAAAGGTTATTCAACAATGAAAAAAGATGCTTTAGTTGAAGCCTTAAGTAAATAAAAAGGAGGAAAAAAGATGGAAGTTACAGCCAGTATGGTTAAAGAATTGCGGGAAGTTTCTGGGGCCGGTATGATGGATTGCAAAAAGGCTTTAAGTGAAACTAACGGCAATATGGATGAAGCAATTAATTATTTAAGAGAAAAAGGTATTGCTAAATCCGTTAAAAAAGAATCCAGAATCGCGGCAGAAGGTTTAGCCAATATTTATGTTGATGGCAACAAAGCCGTAATCTTGGAAGTAAATAGTGAAACCGATTTTGTTTCCAAAAATGAAGAATTTAAACAAATGATTGAAACAATTGGTCAAGCTATTTTAAAAAGTGGGGTTAAAACTTTAGAAGAAGCTAATAATCTTCCTTGTGAAGATGGAACCATTAAAGATTTAATTGTCAATAAAGTAGCCAAAATTGGTGAAAAGTTATCATTTAGAAGATTTGAATATGTGGAAAAAGCCACTGATGAAGTCTTTGGCCCTTATATTCATTTAGGTGGCAAGATTGCGGTTTTAACGGTCGTTAAAGGTGCAAATGAAGCCGTGGCTAAAGATGTAGCAATGCAAGCCGCAGCCATGAAACCATTATATGTTTTTCCGGCCGAAGTTCCTGCAGATGTTTTAGATAATGAAAAAAATATCTTAAAAGAACAAGCCATGAACGAAGGAAAACCCGCGGATATCGCCGAAAAAATGGTAGAAGGTCGGATTAAAAAATTCTATAAAGAAATTTGTTTAGCCGAACAAGCCTTTATTAAAGACGGAGATATTTCAGTTGGCACATATGTTAAGAATAATGGTGGCGAAATTGTTAAAATGATTCGTTACGAAGTTGGCGAAGGTATGGAAAAACGTAACGATAACTTTGCTGAAGAAGTTATGAGTCAAGTAAAGGGAAATTAATATTTCTCTTTTTTAATGCGAAAATTTATTATTCTATGTTATAATGATTTCAAGGTGGATAATAAATGAGTGAAATCAAAATTAAAAATAAAAAGTTTTTTAAAAATAAAATTCAAATGGTAATTTATATAATCCTTTTTGTGTTTTTACTTTGTATGTTTGTCATTTTGGGCAAAATGGATTACCATGAAGAAATATCGGATGCCGAACAGTTTGCACTCGATTTTAATCAAGTAAGTAAAGATAATGTTTTTAAATACGTTAATACCCAAGATGCTTATTTGGAACTGACGGGTCAAAATACGATTATGCTTTTAGGGCATCAAACGGAATGGGTTAATTATTATGCCAAAATTTTAAATGATGTAGCCAAGGAATTAGGCATTACCCAAATAAATTATTATGATTTTTTAAGTGATCGGAGTGAGGCCAATGGAACGTATGAGGCCATTGTGAATTTCTTAGGTAATTATGTTACTTATGATGATTTAGGCCATGGTAAAATCTATGCGCCACTGCTAGTCATTGTAAAAAATAAACGCATTATATATGTCGATGATGAAACTAGTTTAATTAAAGGAAATAAGACCCCCAATAAATATTGGGATGAATATCAAATTAATCGGAAAAAGCAAGAATTAGAAAGTGCTTTAACCAAGTATTTAGAAAGTTGAGGAATAAAGAATGGAAAAATTTAAAAATTCCGTGGGGATGGTTTTCTTAATAATTCTTTTATTAACCTTTATTGTCGGTGGTTATTTTGCGATGCGTTATTTTACGCAACATACGCCAGAACATGAAAAAAAGCAAGATCAAGAAAAAACTAAAATTGATTTAAGAATTGATAAAAGTAAAGATTATATTTACTATGAAAATGAAGATGAAATACTGGAAAGTGAAGAAATTTCCTTCCTTGATGCTGTTATTAATATTAAAGGGATGGAAGATGTTAATAAATTATTAAAAAGTGAAGAAGATGCTTTAAGAAAAACTGTTAAATATTCTAAGGATGTCGAATTACCAGAAGATGTTAAAGAAAATGAAGCGGGTATTTACAGTTTAGAATATCGTGATTATAAAGATTATGCTTATAGTAAATATCTTAGTTTAGTGGCTATTGATTATAGTTATAGTTTAGTAAATGGAAGTATTCCAACGCATATTACTTCGTATGTCGTTGATAAAGAAAGCGGTAAGCAAATAGATGGCGATGCCATATTACAAATGTATAATACGAATATGGATAATGTTAAAAATAAAGTAAAACAACGTTTAGAAGAAACCCAAACACTTAATAGTGATATTAATATTACCGAAACTTTGAATAATTTTAGTACCTTTGGATTATTTATTGATAAAGTAGGAGAATTAGAAGTAAGCTTTATTGTCAAAACTAATGAAACCAGTTATAATGATAGTGTAGTAGTTAGTGAATAGGAGAAAAAATGGAAACAGAACTTAAAATGATGCAAACAATTGAAAATTTGCAAGCCCGGCTGACAAATATTCGGGCGGGAAGGGCTAATCCAGCGATGCTAAATGGAATAATGGTTAGTTATTATGGAACGCCAACTCCCATTCAAAGTTTGGCTAATGTAACAGTTCCAGAAGCCCGAAAATTATTTGTTAAACCCTTTGATCGGGGAACTTTAAAAGATATTGAACGGGCTATTAATGAAGCAAATTTGGGAATTGCCCCCACGAATAATGGAGAAATGATTATTTTAACAATTCCGGAACTTAATGAAGAAAGACGGAAAGAATATGTTAAACAAGCCAAAATGATGGGTGAAGAAGCCAAAGTGGCCTTAAGAAATATTCGCCAAGATGCTAACAATGACATAAAAAAAGAAGAATATCCGGAAGATGAAGAAAAAAAATTACTTGAAGATATTCAAGAATTAATTACTAAATATAATAAAATAGTCGATGATGAAGTTAAAGTTAAAGAAAACGAATTAATGCAAATCTAACTTGTTTGAAAAAAACAAGTTTTTTCTTGTCTACAAATTGTCAAATAGAAAACTAAATTTCTTTACAATATATATATATATATATATATATATATGGTCAAGCCCCAAAAAGTCAAAGTTTAAAA
>CANRAJ010000033.1 GCA_947628545.1 uncultured Bacilli bacterium
TACGTTCGTCCTTGACTTATTTCTACGACTTATTTCCCATCAATGTATATACCGGGAATTTCTAACAATAATCAATGTAACGCAATAATTGTTTGACAAGAGCATAAGATTTAGATATAATACTCGTGCAAGTTATTTAGGCGGACCTATGGGCTTTTGTAATGTGTTTGGACAGATGAATAAAGTATCTTGGCCTAAAAGAAAAATTATTCCAAACTCCCTATAAAAGAAAATAGGCAAATAAATATTTTGCAAATAAAACGAAAGGAGATTTTATGGCAAGATATACGGGACCAGCGAACAAAAAATCAAGAAGATTAAATTTCTCGACTTTGGAAAATGGCAAAGACCTTAAAAGAGCTTATGCTCCCGGTCAACATGGCCAAGACCGTCGGAAGAAATTAAGCGAATACGGAATCCAATTACAAGAAAAACAAAAAGTTAGATTCATGTATGGTTTAACAGAAAAACAATTCCATAAAGTATTCGACAAAGCTTCAAAGATGAAAGGTACAGCCGGCGAAAACTTATTAATATTACTAGAAAGTCGTTTGGATAATATGGTCTACCGTTTAGGTATGGCTCGAACCAGACGTAGTGCTCGGCAAATTGTTAACCATGGTCATATTTTAGTTAATGGTAAAAAAGTTAATATTCCTTCTTACACGACTAAAGTTGGCGACATTATTTCCGTTAAAGAAAACTCTTTAAACCATCCAGCTATTATTGATGCTTTAGAACAAAACACCAATACTCCAGCGTATTTGGAAATGGATAAAAAGACCTTAACTGGTAAATATGTTCGGCTTCCAGAAAGAAGCGAATTAAACTCTGAAGTTCAAGAACAATTAATCGTTGAATTTTACAATCGTTAGCATTTTAAAAGCTCTTCCCTATTTGGCGAAGAGCTTTTTTTATATTTTTATTAATTTACAAACCATTTTACATAATTTATCAAATATAATTACTAAAACCAAGGTCGTTATCAATGAGGCCAAAAAGTAATAATAGATATTATATTGTAAAAGACCAACTCTATCATAGATAAGATAACTAATTCTTTGTAAGATATAAATATTAAAAGTATTTTTACCTAAAAAATATAACATTTTATTACCAATATTTACTTTTAAAGTAACTAAAACCATTAATAAAGTAAAAGTTAAAGCATAAATTACATACATGAGAAAACTGTAACCTTGTAATCTTAAAGTAAGCATAATGATTATTGCTAAGATACCAATTAAAATATAGTTGGCATTATTTTTTAAAACATTGAAGATGCTTTTCTTATAATAGGAAAAAAACATCCCCAAGTTAAAACACAAAATGGTATTATACCACCAATCATACCCAATAAGGCCCGTACGAATATATATATATATATCAATGAACAAATAAGGCATAACAAAAGGGCATTTAAATGATTCTTTTTAAATACATTAAAGGAAATTAAAACAGCAAAATACAAACAAAATGTAGCAAAAATAAACCAGTTACTATTACCAATTGCAGTAATACCTGTAAAAGCCAAAATAGTTGTTAAAAAAGAATATTTTATATGGAAAATAGCATTCACTAAAATATACACCATAATCCCTAAAGCAAAAGTAATAAATAATTTGAGAATCCGCTTTTTGAAAAAACTTTTCATATAATCTTTTTTATTTTTAATGGATTCCATAATACCATATCCTGAATAAAATAAAAAACTGACAACCATTAATTGACCTATTTCTTTGAATATTTTTAAATAAATATTATTAGCCAAACTAGGATCTAAACTAATATAGGAATTAAAATGACTAAATAAAATTAAAGCGACAAAAAAGCCATTAATCATTGTGGTACGATTGTGATCTAAAGCCTGTTCATCAATTCCGGATAATTGGGGAATTTTCATATTAATAATTGATAAAAGCAAAAATAAACCAAAAATATATAACATAAACTACCTCAAGAACATTGTATAATATTATTAAATTAAAATAAAGAAAAAAACTCTAAAAAAGAGCTTTATTCCTTTATTTGGGGTACTAAAACCATTGTGGCTTTATTATCAAGAGTGATACCTCGGGCTATTTCTTGAAATTTTTTATAATCTAATTTTTCCAATATTTCTTTAATATTATCGGTAATCTTACCGTAATGAACTAAATCCGCTTGAATGGCCTCATTTACATTCAATACATTATCATATTGTAATATCAAGGTGGCAATTTCCACTTTCCGTTTCCGGTCAAATTCGGCCTCGGTTAAAATTAAATTATCCATTTGCTTTAAAACATGTTTTTCAATCTCGGAAGCATAATCGGTAACGGCATTAAAATAGATAATGATATAATCCTCTACCAACGAAACCCGGGAGGCAAAACTAGCCATTAATTCTTTAGTCCGAAGCATTTCCCGAAAAGCACTAGTCGTGCCAAAATTAATATTAAGTAAAAGATTTAAATAAATCATTAATTCGCGGTCGCTTACATTTTTAAATTTATTCCGGGGAATCTTAAAAGCCATTTTTAGTTCCGGCGTACTAATATTTAAAGCCAAATCTTGGTGGGCTAATACTACTTTTTTATCTTCTTTTACTTTCATAATTTCCGGTTTTACAAACTTACCAAAACTTTTGGCATTGAGATTTTCTTCGACAATTTTAATTATTTCATACGGATTAACATTGCCGGTTACAACTAAAAACATATTCTCGGGATGATAAAAATAGCGATAAGCATTTTCCACATCTTGGACCGTAATTTTTTTAATTTCATCCGGTGTGCCTGTTATTTCGTAACGATATTTTATTTTATGAAATAATTGTCGATAAAAAGCAAAATAACTAACACTATAAGGATCATCCAAATTCATTTTGGCTTCTTCAATAATAATTCCCTTTTCTTTATTAATTAATTGCTTGGTAAAGTATGGTGTATAAACATAATCTAATAAAGTATTTAAATTATCTTTAACATTTTGGGCGGTATAAAGCGTATAGCTAGTAAACTTAAAAGTTGTAAAAGCATTGGCCTCGCCGCCAAGTTTTTGAATTAATTCATGAGCCGTGGTATCTTTGGCGATATTAAACTTAACATGTTCTAAAAAATGCGCAACCCCATTAGGCATTTTATAAGTTTTATTGCCAACTTTAAACTCCGTATGAATAGAACCAAAATTAACCGATAATGTCAGATAGGTTCCCTTAACATTTTCTTTGGGCCAGATGTAAACCTTTAAACCCTCTTTCGTTTTGGCTTCATAGATTTTTTCCTCTAGCCCTTTCATGATTATTTCTTTCATTATTTTCCCTCCAACACAAAAGTAAGATTAAGTTTCAATTTTTGAGCCACTTTGATTACATCTTCGCGCGTTACGGCTTTTAATTGTTTAATTCTTTCTTCTAAGGAAGGGAGATTGGCAAAAACCTTAAAGGCATAGTTATTTAAAATGGCCACTTGATTATCCAAAGATAAATTAAGCGACATTTCTAAATTAGTTTTGGCATCTTGCAATTCTTCATCACTAAACTTCCCGGCAGCCATGGCAGCAATAATTTTTTTGATTAATTTTAAAGTATCTTTTTCATTTTCTTTATCTAAGCCCACATGAATTAACAGCAAATTATCATGTTTTAAATACATACTACTAATAGCATAACAATAAGATTTTTTCTCTCTTATTTCTTGATAAAGTTTACTGGTAATCCCCCCATTACCTAAAATATAATTATAAACATTAAAGACGATATCTTTTTCATAAGGCGTTAAATTAACTAAATTATAAAGTATATTTAAATTAGTTTGGACAAAATCCCCTTTGGCAGTTTGACTTAAGGCTTTTTTCCTTATTTCATTGGCAACAGGAATAGTAAGTTTCAGATGGTTAATAATCCGTTTATGGAAATTTTGTTTTATTATGCTTACGGCTTGGTCCATATCCAAATTACCAATTAAAAAAATATCACATTCATTTTCTTTAAATAATTTTTGATAATGATCATATAAACTACTCGGCGTAATATCGGCCATTTCTTCTTCACTGCCTAAAAGATCATAACCTGTTGGCGTATTTAATAAACTCAATGTTTTTTTAATACTTAGCCGGAGCGTATCTTCAATTACACTTTTAATATCTAATAAACACCGTTTTTGACATAATTTAAAAGTTTTTAAATCAAACTCACTATTTATGGCATTAGGGTTTTCAATAACCGCGAAAGGAAACTTTAAGGCCTCGTTTAAATAATTTTCTTCGGTAATAAATTCGGGATTAATAAACTCAAAAATAAAATTGGTAAATAAAAGATTACCTACTTTCGTTGTCATCCCAAAGAAAGTGGCTCGATATAATTCCTCTAGGCGAGCCATAAACTCTTGTCTAGTCGGATACATTTTTGATGTTTCCATTAAGACATCCGCTAAAAGAGCATCCTTGGCTAAATCTTCTTTTTGGGCTTTTTTCCGAAAAATAATTTCTAAATGACAAGTTTTAAATTTATCAGTTTTAATGGTATGAATGCGATATGAATTACAATCATAAGTTTTATAAGTCATGTTCCACCTCTTTTCTAGTATGGTTCTTTTGTCGGATTTTATTTACTTGTTTTGCAAAGTAATCATCGGTCATTCCGGCGATATAATCTAAAACAATCCGTTCTAATGGTTGATTTTGATACCTTGGCACCATTACCTCATAATATTTCACAATAGCTGATCTTTTATTCATCCCTTTTAAATCTTTTAAAAGCGTTTTAAACAGTAACGAAAAATCGGCAGCCATTTGTTTTTTTTCTTGCTTAGTATAAGCTAAATTATAAATGTGTTCATAATTAAACTTTTTTAAAGCCACAATGGCTTTAAAAATCTCGGGACTTAATTCTATGTAGGGCTTATTACTACTATGGGTAATTATATCATTAATAATCGTCGATATAATTTGACTATTCGTAGTACCTAAAGTTTTTTTAATTTGCTCCGGAATATCCGCATAATTAATTAAATTGAGGCGAACCGCATCTTCAATATCGCGACCCAAATAAGCAATTAAATCACTGATGCGTACTACACATCCTTCCAAGGTCATCGGCCGCATTTTGGCTAAAATTGCCGGATCCGTATAACTGGCTTCGTATTCTTTTAAAAATTGTTCCGGTGTTTTTTTAACCGGTTCATATTTACCTAAAGCCATTTCGCCATTATGACATAATATGGCATCTAAAACTTGGACCGAAATATTTAAGCCTTGGCCATAATTTTCAATATCTTTAAGGAGCCGGACACTATGAACATTATGATTAAAATAACCTAAGTGATATTTTTGTGCCAAATCATTTAGGATTTTTTCCCCGACATGGCCAAAAGGCGTATGCCCCAAATCATGGCCTAAAGCCGCGGCTTCGATTAAATCTTCGTTCAAGTTTAGACCTCGCCCAATAGTTCGAGCAATTTTACTAACATAAATTACATGAGTCATTCTTTTTGTTAAATGATCATGTTTTTGATATGTAAATACTTGGGTTTTATTTAAATACCGTGAAAAAGCCAAAGAATAAATAATGCGGTCGGCATCGTGACTAAAAGGCGGCCGTAGATCATTATTTTCTTCATGGTTAAAATAGATTGCCGCAGAATCTTGACACGCATAAGATGATGCATAAATATTAGTTATTTTCATTTCTTTTCCTCCTCAACTAACGCTAAGAAATCTTTGGGTACCGGAGTTGTTAAAGTAATTAACTCACCTGTTATTGGATGGCAAAAACTTAAATTATAGGCTACAAGCGCCAAACGATTTAAGGTTTTACTTAAACTACCATATTTTTTATCGCCGACAACTGGATAACCATAATGACTTAATTGCACCCGGATTTGATTTTTCCGTCCCGTTTTAATATTAATATCAATTAAACTATATTTGGTATTACTTTTAATTACGGTATATTCCGTAATGGCCTTTTGACCTTCCTTACTTACATAAACTTGAAAAGTTTTACTTTCTTTTAAATAATTAATTAAGGTCTTTTGCTGAGGTTTTATTTGGTCCTCCACTACCGCATAATATTTTCGACTTACTTGGTCCCAATTTTTTTGCAACAAAGTTTTTACCCGCATACTTTTAGCAAAAACAATAAGGCCCGCGGTATCTTTATCTAGGCGATGCACAATAAAAATTTTATTGTTTTTGTGTTGCTTTTTAACATAATCACTTACGGCCTCATATAAACTGGGCCTTGAACTGTTATCACTAATGGTTAACATTTTCGCCGGTTTACTTACGACAATAAGATCCTTATCTTCATACCTAATATCTAATTTCTTCATAAGAATATCATACCAAAAGAACCCAAAAAAACCAATCTGTTTTTAACAGATTGGTTAGATTATTCGGCTTCAGGAGTTTCGATAGTTAAATCGTCATCACTCATTAACTTATCTTCTAATACTTCACTCGCATCATCCGTAAGTAAGGCCTTTTCTAAGTCAATGTTAATATCGCTATATTGCTTATAACCCGTACCAGCCGGAATAAGTTTACCAATAATAACATTTTCTTTTAAGCCCATCAAGTTATCAACTTTACCGCGAATCGCTGCATCCGTTAATACTCTTGTTGTTTCTTGGAAGGAAGCCGCAGATAAGAAGGAATCCGTTTCCAAAGAACTTTTGGTAATACCTAACATAATTGGATTACCTTTAGCAGGTATTCCCCCAGATAAAATCACTGGTTTGTTACCTTCCGTAAATTCTCTTAATGAAACCGTTAGACCTTCAACAAAGTCGGTATCACCGGCATCGATAATCCGCACTTTATTAATCATCCGTTTAACAATAAGTTCAATATGTTTATCGTTAATATCAACACCTTGTAATTTATAGACCATTTGAACTTCTTTTAAGATATATTCTTGGGCTGTAAGTGGGTCGGTAACCGCAAGTAATTCTTTTGGTGAAATAACCCCTTCGGTTAATTTATCGCCCGCTTCAACTTCATCGCCAACTTCTACTCTTAATTTCATATTGTAGTTCGTCGTATGTTCGCGCACGCCGGCTTCATTTTCAATAGTAATATTGTATTTACCATTGCTTTCTTCAATGCCAATAACTTTACCAGAAATTTCGGCAATTGTTGCTTTACCTTTTGGTGTCCGAGCTTCGAATAATTCTTCAACTCTTGGTAGACCTTGTGTAATATCATCGCCGCCGGCAACCCCACCAGTATGGAATGTCCGCATGGTAAGTTGGGTACCTGGTTCCCCAATGGATTGGGCAGCCATAATTCCCACAGCTTCTCCTTGTTCAACTAAGTTACCCGTTGCTAAATTGCGACCATAACATTTTTGACATACCCCATTATTGGATTTACAAGTTAGCACGTTGCGAATTTCGACTTTTTTGATGCCCGCTTTAGTAACTTTAGCCACAACATTTTCGGTAATCATTTCGCCGGCTTCAAGAATAGTTTCCTTCGTATTTGGATCAACAATTCTTTTAGCCGCAAAACGACCTAAAATTCTTTCGGCTAAGGTTTCAATAACGGAACCATCTTTTTCGTTAACTAAATCGTAAACGGTAACACCTTGAACCGTACCACAATCATATTCTTTAACAATGATATCTTGAGCCACATCGACTAACCGTCTAGTTAAATAACCAGAATCGGCGGTCCGTAAGGCAGTATCGGCTGAACCTTTCCGGGAACCATGGGTAGATAAGAAGAATTCTGATACACTTAAACCTTCAATGAAGGATGAAGTAATCGGAATTTCCACCGTCGAACCATCCGGTTTAGCCATTAAGCCCCGCATCCCAGCAAGTTGGGTAAAGTTCGAAATCTTACCACGAGCTCCACTGTTCATCATCATGAATATTGGGTTATCATAATTGTTTTCACTAATTGCTTTAAGTTCGTTTTTAACATCATCCGTAGCTTCGGTCCAAACTTGAATAACAGAAGCATATCTTTCTTGTTCCGTAATTAAACCACGTTGATATTGTTTATTAATTTTTTCTACTTTAGCTTTTGCCCCAGCAATAATTTCTTCCTTTTTATCGCTTCGAACAACATCGGCAATGGAAACCGTAATACCAGCCACTGTTGAATATTTAAAACCTAAATCTTTTAATTTATCAAGCATTACTGAGGTTTCACTCGTTTTATATCTTTTGAATACTTGGGCAATTAATTGACCTAAAGTTTTTTGAATAAATGGTTCAACTAAAGGCATTTTACTAATTTCTTCCGGAATATTCGAACCCATTTCAAGGAAATATTTATTAGGTGTAATTCCTTCAATGTTTTCTTTCGTTCCTTCATTAACATAAGGGAATGTATCAGGTAAAATTTCATTAAATTTTATTTTACCCACGGTAGTTACTAAATACTTACCCTTTTGTTCTTCGGTAAATAATTTATATTTGAAAGCATTAACTGGAATCGCAATCCGTGTATGCAAGGTAATTTCTTTCCGTTCATAAGCCATTAGGGCTTCATTAGGATCTTTATAAACATGTCCTTCATTAGCCTCACCCGCATATTCAATGGTTAAATAGCAGTTACCTAAAACCATATCTTGGCTTGGGGTAACAATTGGTTTTCCATCTTTCGGATTCAAAATGTTATTAGCCCCTAGCATTAAGATTCGGGCTTCGGCTTTCGCTTCTTCACTTAATGGCACATGGACGGCCATTTGGTCCCCATCGAAATCGGCATTAAAGGCCGTACATACTAATGGGTGTAACCGGATGGCTTTACCACCTACTAAAACAGGTTCGAAAGCTTGAATACCTAATCTATGCAAAGTCGGTGCTCTATTTAATAATACAGGGTATTCTGTAATAACATCTTCGACGATATCCCAAACGGATTCATCGCGGGCTTCAATTAATTTTTTAGCCCCTTTAATGTTATGGGCTAGTCCCCGTTCCACAATACCATTGATAACATGAGGTTTAAATAATTCAATGGCCATTTCTTTTGGTAAACCGCATTGATACATTTTTAAGTTTGGTCCAACGACAATAACGCTCCGACCAGAGTAGTCAACCCGTTTACCAAGTAAGTTTTGGCGGAACCGACCTTGTTTACCTTTAAGCATGCTCGATAAACTCTTTAATGGCCGGTTACTAGCAGCCGTAATACTCCGACCGCGACGACCATTATCAAATAAAGAGTCAACCGCTTCTTGAAGCATCCGTTTTTCATTTTGGACAATGATAGTTGGTGCCCCAAGTTCTAGTAATTTCTTTAACCGATTATTCCGGTTAATAATCCGACGATATAAATCGTTTAAATCGCTGGTTGCAAACCGGCCACCATCAAGTTGAATCATTGGCCGAAGTTCCGGTGGAATTACTGGTAAAACATCTAAAACCATCCATTCAGGTTTATTACCAGATTCATCGAAAGCCACTAAGCAATCTAATCTTTTAACTAACCGAATCCGTTTTTGACCCGTAGTATTTTCTAGTTCCTTGCGTAAATCGGCAATTTCCTTTTTAAGATCAATATCTTTTAATAATTCTTTAATGGCTTCAGCACCCATACCTACTTTAAAGGCATTGCCATATTTTTCATAGTATGCCCGATATTCCTTATCAGATAAAGTTTGTTTCTTTTCTAATGGAGCTTGACCGGGATCAATAACGACGTAACTAACAAAGTATAAAACTTCTTCCAAATCCCGTGGTGACATATCCAAAACTAAGCCCATTTTAGAAGGCACGCCTTTGAAAAACCAAATATGGCTACAAGGAGCGGCTAGTTCAATATGCCCCATTCTTTCGCGCCGAACTTTACTCCGGGTTACCTCAACTCCACAACGGTCACAAACGATATTTTTATATCTTAAGCGTTTGTACTTACCACAACTACATTCAAAATCTTTTGTTGGACCAAAGATTTTTTCGCAGAATAAGCCATCCCGTTCGGGTTTTAAGGTCCGATAATTAATAGTTTCAGGTTTTTTAACTTCCCCATAAGACCAACTTCTGATCTTTTCGGGTGATGCAATACTAATTTTTAATCCTTTAAATTTACTAACATCTATCATTATTAATCACCTACTCCCCATCTTCTAAATCAATATCGGCTAAGGCCTCTGGAAATTCCAAATCATCTAAACTTGGTTCATCATCTAATTCGTCTTCTTCATCTTCAACAGGTATATCTTCAGTTGGCTCCGTTATATCTTCTTCGATCGTATCGCCAACTTCAACCTCTTCAATTCGGAAGGCATCGTTATCATCTTCGTCTTCTTCGATATCTTTAAATTCAACTATTTCATCATTATTATCAACAACTTGAACATCTAAACCTAAAGCTTGGAATTCTTTAACTAAGACGCGGAAGGATTCCGGTACGCCGGCTTGGTTAATTACTTTACCTTTAACTAAGGATTCATATACTTTAACCCGACCAACGATATCATCGGCTTTAACCGTTAAGATTTCTTGTAAGACATGGCTGGCACCATAAGCATATAGTGCCCAAACTTCCATTTCCCCAAATCTTTGGCCACCAAATTGGGCTTTACCACCAAGTGGTTGTTGGGTAACTAAAGAGTATGGTCCGGTAGCCCGAGCATGTAATTTATCATCAACCATGTGGTGTAATTTAACCATGTACATAACTCCGACATTAATGCGATGATCAAATGGTTCACCTGTCCGACCATCGTATAGAACAACTTTACCGTCTTCTTCCATGCCCGCTTCTTTCATTTCAGCCGAAATATCATCCCAAGTCGCACTATCAAATACAGGAGTGGCATAATGAACACCTAATTTTTTACCAGCCATACCTAAATGTAATTCTAAGATTTGGCCAATGTTCATCCGGCTTGGCACCCCAAGAGGGTTAAGCATGACATCAACAGGCCGACCATCTGGCATGTAAGGCATATCTTCTTCTGGTAAGATTAGGGAAATAACCCCTTTATTCCCATGCCGACCAGACATTTTATCGCCGACTTGAATTTTCCGTTTTTGAATAATGTAAACCCGAATTACTTTAGACACACCCGCGGCTAATTCATCAGAGTTTTCTTTCGTATAAATTTTAACATCGTGCACGATACCACCAGCACCATGTTCAACTCTTAGGGAGGTATCTCTTACTTCCCGCGTTTTTTCACCAAAAATGGCATGTAATAATTTTTCTTCACTCGTAAGTTCTTGCACGCCTTTTGGCGTAACTTTACCAACTAGGATATCGCCTTCTTTAACTTCGGTACCAATTCGCACAATCCCATCGGCATCCAAGTTTTTCCGCGCATCTTCTCCCACATTTGGAATATCGCGGGTTATTTCTTCAGGACCTAATTTTGTATCCCGACAATCGATATCATAATGGGCAATATGTAAAGATGTATAAACATCGTCTTTAACTAATCTTTCATTTAAAATAACG
>CANRAJ010000034.1 GCA_947628545.1 uncultured Bacilli bacterium
AATAATCGGATATAATGGTGGTACTTTAGTTGTAAATAATAGTATTAATTATGGTGAAATAACTAATAATTTAGGTATCCATGTTGGGGGAATTTTGGGTAGAGATAATGCTGAGGCAAATTATACCGAAATAATTAATTCCCATAATGAAGGGCCAATTTTATCTAATAAAGAGACAGAATATGATGCTTTCGCGGCAGGAATTGTTGCCTATTTGTATGGTAATGTCTACATAAATAATTGCTATAATATGGGAAATATTACCACTAAAACTAGATTTGCCGGAGGTATTATTGGTCATGCCTCTAAAGATGCTATCATTGAAAACACCTATAATAGCGGTAATATTACGGGTAATATTGGATTCCACCAAACTACTAGCCAAAATATGTATGGAGGTCTAGTTGCGAGAAAACGCGGAACAGGAAATATCGTAATAAATAAAAGTTATAATGAAGGTAATATCGAAATGATTGGTAATTCCTTTACGTCAACATATATGGGAGGAATAATTGGCGATTTGTATGGCGATAATAATAACGGTACATTTGCCTATATACTTAATAGTTATAATTTAGGCGATTTAAACGATAGTGGCTCAAGTAGTGTGCAATATTCACGCAAGGGAGGCATTATAAGCGAAATATATATGGCAGCCACTACGTACATATTAAATAGTTATAATGCCGGAAATATAACCGGATATGATATAGGCTTAGGAACAATTTTAGATAATAGTAATGAAGCGATAAATAATATTAATTTAAATAATGTCTTTAATTTAGGAACAATCAATTGTCCGCGAAGTTATGAAATATATATGCCCCTTATTAATACCGAAGGAAAGATGGCTACAATGGATGTTAAAAATACCTATTATATGGAAGGTGCTAATGCTACTAATCGGAGTGATATAACATTTAATGCTAAATCTAAAACCCAAATGATGTCTCAAGAATTTGTGGAAGAATTAAATAAAAATATTGCCAATATTAATTTGGAACAAATTGATAGTAATTTAAAAGATTATACTTTAATTCCGTGGAAATTAGGCGATGATAACATTCCAACCTTTGCAAAGATAATTCCTGATTTAAGTGGTAAAGGTAATGATGGACTTAACTTTGGTGCTACTTTATCGGAAGAAGGAATAACAACGGGCCAAAATCATTATATTAAAAGTGGTTTAGCGGGCTATGATTTTAAAAATAGTGCAAGTTTAATTATCAAAGTTAAAGTTAATGAATTTACAACTTATGACCATCAAAGAATGTTTAATAATTATAGTACTGTTTCTGGTGTTTCTTCAGGTGTAGGTTTAGCATATACAAATAATAAAATACCTTACATTTCCTTTTGGGGACAGGATTTGAATAATTGGCGCCATAATTCGGCAAGAACAACATTAGATGTAAATAAATGGTATACTATTGTCGGAACATATGATGGCAATATTGAAAGAGTATACGTTAATGGAATAAACCAAGGCGAAATGACTTTTACTGATAATATAAAAATAAGTACAGCACCTTTCTATATTGGTCGTAGTTTGGGTAGTACTGCGGATTATACTTTAGCAACCTATGCTGAGGCTTTAATCTTTGATCGAGCCTTAACCGAAGAAGAGATCAAAAATAATTATGCTGGGGAAATCAATCCGATCAATAAAAATAATTTATTATTATGGTATAAATTTTAAAGTAATGTCAAGCAATGTAAATTTATTTTGTAAATAAATGTCAGTTATAGTATAATACCTTATAGGTGTTACAGATGGAAGAAAAAAGGATTCGCAACTTTTCAATTATTGCTCATATTGATCACGGTAAGAGTACTTTAGCCGATCGTATTTTAGAATTAACCCATGCTGTAGAAAAGCGGGAAATGAAGGACCAACTTTTAGATAATATGGATTTGGAACGTGAAAGAGGCATCACTATTAAATTAAATGCCGTACAACTTAATTACCGTTATCAAGACGAAGATTATATTTTAAATTTAATTGATACTCCGGGGCATGTTGATTTTTCGTATGAAGTTTCGCGTTCACTTGCTGCTTGTGAAGGAGCCATTTTAGTGGTCGATGCGGCCCAGGGGATTGAAGCCCAAACTTTAGCCAACCTTTATTTGGCTTTAGAAAATGATTTAACAATCATTCCGGTTATTAATAAAATTGATTTGCCAAATGCTGATATACCGCGGGTTACAAAAGAATTAGAAAAAACTTTAGGTTTTAAAAAAGAAGATATTATTTTATGTAGTGCGAAAACCGGGGAAGGTGTAGAACAAATTTTAGAGGCTATTGTTAAGCGCGTCCCCGCGCCGGTTGTTAATGTGACTGCGCCAACGCGGGCTTTAATTTTTGATAGTTATTTTGATGCTTATCGCGGTGTTATTTTGCTTGTTAAAGTTGTCGAAGGTAAAATTGCAATTGGCGATAAAATAAAATGTTTAGCCAGTCAAAATATTTTTGAAGTAGTGGAATTGGGTGTCCATACGCCAAAGGAGAAGAAAAAAACGGAATTATTAAGTGGTGATGTTGGCTTTATTGCCGCGGCCATTAAGGATATCGCTAGTGTTTCGGTGGGCGATACTATTACCGTTGTGGGAAGTGAAAATCTTCAACCTCTCGCAGGGTATCGGCCAATGAAACCAATGGTTTTCTCGGGAATTTTTCCCACAGAACCAAATAAATTTGAAGATTTAAAAGAAGCCTTAAATAAATTAAAGTTAAACGATGCGGCTTTAAGTTTTGAACCCGAAACTTCGGCAGCTTTAGGTTTTGGCTTTCGGGTTGGCTTTTTAGGCTTACTTCATATGGATGTCATAATTACGCGAATTGATCGGGAATTTGGTATTGATATAATTGCTACCTCTCCAAGTGTTATTTATGATATAATGTTAACAGATGGGACGAAGTTGCAAATAGATTCGCCTCATAAAATGCCTGATCGGGTCAAAATAAAAGAAATAAAGGAACCATATATTTACACCAATATTATTGCTCCAAGTGCTTATATTGGGCCGATTATGGAATTATGCCAAAATAAGCGCGGCATTTACCAAAGCGTTGATTATATTGATGAGACGCGTGTTAATGTGCATTATGAAATACCCTTATCCGAAATTGTTTATGACTTTTATGATAAGTTGAAAAGTTTTACCAAGGGTTATGCATCTTTTGATTATGAATTAAGTAGTTATCGTCCTAGCGATTTGGTTAAAATGGATATTTTACTAAATGGTGAGGCAGTAGATGCCTTAAGTGTTATTGTCCATAAAGATTTTGCTTATAGTAAAGGACGGGCTATTGTGAGTAAACTTCGGGAATTGATACCGCGACAAATGTTTCAAATCCCGATTCAAGCCAGTATTGGTTCGAAAGTAATTGCCCGGGAAAATATTAGTGCGTTAAGGAAAAATGTCTTAGCCAAATGTTATGGTGGCGATGTTAGTCGCAAAAGAAAATTATTAGAAAAACAAAAGGAAGGAAAGAAAAGAATGAAAATGGTGGGCTCGGTGGAAGTTCCCCAAGAAGCCTTTTTAGCCATTTTAAGTGAGGAGTGAAAAGATGGAAAATTTAGAAAACAAACAAATTAGTGAAAGATTAAGTGATGGTCAAATAAGAACCTTTTTAAAAAGGATTGCCTCCACCGAAGAGGGGCAATTGCAATTTATAGCCAAAATGACTTTAACTTTTGGCTTGCGTTATAGTCAAGTTGCCAAAATATTTCAAATAGAAGAAAGTCAAGTTGGTCCGCTTTTACGGAAATATAGTTCTAAAAATATCATAAATGGGTTGGATAATTTATATAGTTATGGGTTTAAAGAACCAGAAAGAGTTTTAAACGATTTTTATGATTACATAAATAATTTATATCAAGCCTATTTACATCGTAATCGAGAAGAAGTTGTCGCCTTACTTGGTCAAATTAACGATATCTCTTTTGCTCGTTTTAGAAACAGTCATGAGGCTGATACCGAAATTACAGTGGAAGAAGCTATTTCTATTCTTAATTATCAAATTAAGTATTTTATAACGCCCGTTAATTTGTGTAAACTGGCTAAAATTAGTAATGAACAATATAAAAAGTGTCAATCTTTAGTTGAAAATAGCAATCCGCTTTTATATGCTGATTGCCAAAAATTAATCGCTATTCAAACCAAATATGATTCCGTAAATGAATATTATGGCAAAATGAAAAGTGTTCAAACTAATATTGATCGAACTCATATATATAGGTAAGTATGGCTTCCGCTGTTTACATTCACATTCCGTTTTGTCGCCATATTTGTTCTTATTGTGATTTTTGTAAATTTTTATATAACGAAAAATGGGTTAAAGTTTATTTACAGGCCTTAGCCAAAGAAATTCAAGATCGTTATTTAGATGAAGAAATTAAAACTATTTATATTGGTGGGGGAACACCCTCGGCTTTAGCCTTACCTGATTTAACACACCTTTTTGAAATTATTGCCCCTTTTAATTTAGCATCTAATTACGAATTTACTTTTGAATGTAATATTGAAGATATTAATGCGGATTTACTTTTGCTTTTAAAACAAAATGGGGTTAATCGCTTAAGTATTGGCATTGAATCTTTTAAAGTAGAGAACTTAGAGCTAATGAATCGGCGTCCTTTAACTTTTAAAGAGGCTCAGGAAAAAATAAGTTTATGTCGGCAATATGGTTTTACTAACCTCAACTTAGATTTAATGTATGCTTTACCGAACCAAACGCTACGCGATTTAAAAAAGGATTTAAAACTTTTTTTACGGTTAAAGCCGGAACATATTAGTACTTATAGTTTAATGATTGAAGATCATACCAAATTAAAGGTGGAAGCCACTGAGCCCATCGATGAAGAATTAGATTATTTAATGTTTGAAACCATTAGAAAATATTTAAAAAAGTATACGCATTATGAAGTAAGTAACTTTGCTTTAGATGGTTTTGAAGCCAAGCATAATTTAACTTATTGGCACAATGAAGAATATTATGGTTTTGGCTTAGGGGCTGCAGGTTATATTGAAGATGTGCGTTACGAAAATACCAAGAGTTTAAAAAAATATTTGTTGGGCGAATATGTCGAAAGTGAAGAAATCGTCAAAGGTAAAGATAAAATGGATTATGAATTAATGTTGGGTTTACGCTTAGGCCAAGGCGTAAATTTATCGGCTTTTGAAGCCAAATATGGTGTTGATTTAAAAGAGGTTTATGATTTAACTAAGCTTTTCCAAAATAAAGATTTAATTGAAAAAAAAGGATATATTTTTATTAATCCGGGTAAACTATATGTAATGAATGAAATTTTATTGAAAATAATTTAAAGGTGAGATTTTATGTTACATAGTTTGACAGTTTTAAATGGGGAATTGTCGCCGGCATTTGAGGCGAATAATTTAATGTATACAGTTGCCGTTAAAGATGATGTTACGGCTTTAGAATTAGATTATGTTTTGGCTGATGAGGCCGAAATCCAGATTCTCGGCAATAATGACTTTACCACGGGAGAAAATACGGTAATGTTAGAAATTACCCAGGGTGAAAAAAATGAGGTCTATACATTATTAGTAACCAAAGAAGCGATGGCAACAACCAGTACAACTTTAATTGAACCTGAACATTTGGAGGTTCAAAAAAACTTGCCGGATTATGTAGCCCCTTTAATTGCGATTATTTGTTTTCTTTTAATTTTCTTTTTCTTTTGGCTAATCTTTATTCCGAAAAAACATAAAAAATAACCACTTTAGTATAAATTACTAAGGTGATTTTTTTTATGAATTATATTTTACATCGGGGTTATCATCAAACTAAAGCCGAAGAAAATAAGTTGCTGGCTTTCCAAAAGGGCTTAAGTGATGAACGCTATATTGGCATTGAAACGGATATTCGGCAAACAAAAGATGATGTTTTTGTTTTATATCATGATCCTTTATTTAAAGGCAAATTAGTAAAATCTTGTTTTTATGCCGAATTAAAAAAAGCGGGCATTATTCGCCTTAAAGATTTACTAAATATTACGACAAATAAAATTTTACTTTTAGAAATAAAAGATTTTAATCTTAATCTTACCAAATTGCTAAAATTATTGGCTAAATATCCGCGGAAGATTTATTTAATGAGTTTTAGTAATAAAGTTATAGCCCAATTAAAAAAATTAAATTGTCCTTATAAATTAGGAATATTAAATTATGTTTTTAATACTTTAGATAATTATCCGTATGATTTTATTTGTCTTTTAAATGATACGATCGATGAGGTCGTTTTAAAAAGTTATCAGCGTCTAAACATTGAGGTAATTGGCTATGGAATTAGGCATAAAAGTGGAATGTATGCCGATATTACGTATATAATCGAAAATACAATCCTCGATAAATAATTTGGGACTTGTCATCATCTCCAACTTGTGTTATAGTATAATTGTACTAGTACAGATAGTACAAAGGAGGATATATGATAGAACTCAAAAACTTAAGCAAAAGTTTTACCAAAGGTCATGATGTTTTAGCCGGTTTAACTTGTCAGATTCCGGATAATGCTATTTATGGTTTAGTGGGGGCTAATGGTGCCGGAAAATCGACATTGCTGCGGATTATCAATAGCATCTACCGAGCTGATAAGGGCCAAGTGTTAATTGATGGGGTAGATGTTTTTGATAACGAAGAACTTAAAAAAGAAATGGTTTTTGTTCCCGACGATTTATTTTTCTTTTCTTCTTATTCGTTATACCAAATGGCGAAATTTTATCAAGCGCTTTATCCCAAGTTTGCCATTTCGTTTGTCTTAAAAGAAGCCAAAACTTTGCACCTGGATATTAACCAAAATATAGCATCTTTTTCCAAGGGAATGAAAAGACAATGTGCTTTACTTTGTGCTTTAGCCACAAAAGCCAAATATTTATTTTTTGATGAAACTTTTGATGGTTTGGATCCGGTTATTCGGAAACACTTTAAAAACCTTTTAGTAAAACAAATGATGAAACAAGATACCACGATTATTATGACGAGTCATAATCTACGGGAACTGGAAGATATTTGTGATAACTTAGGTTTACTTTACAAAGGAAAAATATTATTTGAAGGGGAAATTGCTAGTTTAAAAACTGATATGGTGAAAGTCCAAATTTCCTTAAAAGGGGATTTTGATGAAAAAACTTTTGCCGATTTAGATGTTTTAGCGTATAAAAAAATCGGGCAAGTGGCAACTTTGATTTTAAAAGATGGGCCTCTGGCCAAAAAGAAATTACCAAAATTAAAACCAATTATTCTCGACTTTTTACCACTTACGTTAGAAGAAATGTTTGTTTATCAAATGGAGGCGTTAGGATATGAATTCAATGAAGTTCTTTAATTTTAAATTCTTTAAAGAAAATTGTAAACAAGCCAAGGGATTAATAATTTTCTTTTTAGGGCTTTTACCCTTAATTACAATTATTGTTTTAATTCAACAATTAATGAGTCAAAATTATGTTCAGGATTTTCAAAATTATGGCTTAGCCACTTATTTTTTAAGTTTCTTAATTCCGGTGGCTTTGGCCTTAGCCCTTTTTGGCTTTGTTTTCAAAAAGAAAAGTGTGGACTTTTATTTAGCCCAACCATTAAATCGAAAAACGATTTTTTTAACCAACTATTTAGGTGGTTTAGCGCTTTTACTTTTGATAATTATTATGAATACCATTATCTTAGCTGTTTTTGGGGCTGCAACGGAATTAGTTTTACCTTTTAAAATGTTACTAGATTATTTTGTTTATTTTACCGTGACCTACTTTTTTATCTTTAGTATTGTGACCTTAGCCATATCTTTAGCCGGGAACTTTATTACGAGTTTAATTTTAAGTATTTTAATTATTGCTTTAGTACCTTTTTTAAAAGCCGTCAATTGGACTTATAAAGAAAATGGTAATCAAATTCGCGTATATTGTAATGCGGAGATTTGTCCAATTAAAAATAATCAAGATAAGGAATATCACTATTTATATATGCAATATGATTTAGCCAATTATAATTTTACGACTCCGGTCGCTTTGCCTTTTATTGCTGATTTCCGAGTTGGGGATGTGGTAAGAACCATGATCTTAACCGTTATTTATGGCCTTTTGGCCTTTATGGCCTTTACGAGGCGGCCAATGGAAAATAACGAATGCAGTTTTAAAAATAATTTTGTTTATCATTTAGTTAAATGTTTAACACTTTTACCTTTTGGTTTCCTTTGTTTTAGTTATCTAACTATGGGTAACTATAGTGGTTGGCTTATCTTTTTAGTTATCAGTTTAATTTATTTCTTGGCTTATGATTTAATTGCCCAAAAAAGGATTAAACCCCTGCCGCTTGTCCTATTTACTTTTATTATAAGTATGAGTTTATATCATGGTGTGTATGCCCTTTGGTTACAAACACAAACTAAAGACATTTATATGAAAGATATAACCTCAATTAAAATAAATTATAATGATTTAGATTTGGTTATTACGGATCCAGATGAAATCCAAACCTTTCTTGGCGAAGGATTAAATATTGATGGCCGCGATTACTATAGTTATAAAGCCAAAATCGAATATCACAAGCAAACTTATACGACGCATTTAAACTTACCCGGCGAAAGTTTTCTTACCGATTATCAAAAAAAGCATAATCTTAAAAGTAATGTTGAAACGACCAATTATGCCAAAATAACGGATGCTTTTGTGAGTTTTTGGGGTAATGATTTAAAAATTAAAGTAGATAAAAAATTAATTAATTTACTAGAGAAAAATAAAACCAATGCCATTCAAGAAAAATATAATTTTGCAACACTAGAATTATATTATTATGAAAATCATGAATTTAAACACATAAGTTATAATGTTGGTCGAAGCGAAGAGTTAGCAAATTTCGTGGCGCATTATATCAATCAAGAGTTTTTAAAACATCAAAAGAACTTTAATTTTCAATTTATTAATTTGTATAATGAAGAGGCAACTGATATCTACGAACAAGTTTTAGAATATTTTATTTCCAAGAATCCCGCGGATTTTCTTAAGTATTTAAAGGTTCATCAAAATGCTCCAATTACCAATCATAAATATATTATAGCCATTGCCGAGGATGGTAGTCTAAAACGAACTTTTGCTTATTTAGTAAGTGATTCGACTACTTTAGAAAACCTTTATAACGAGTATTTAGAAAAATATGCCAATGATCCTCATGTCCAAGAATTAATTACCGAATGTCAAGAAAACGAGATGGGGATTCATGAATATTAATATTGATTATAATGCCCGGAAGCCAATTTATGAACAAATCGTTGAGGCCATTGAGGATTTAGTGGTCAAAGGTCTACTAAAACCCAACGAACAAATTGCCTCCATTAGAGAACTGGCTTTAATCTTAAGCATTAATCCTAATACTGTCAAAAAGGCATATGATATTTTAGAAAAGCAAAAAATAATTGTTTCCAAATCGACCAAAGGTACCTTTATTGCCGAAGATATCTCGGTTGCTCAAGAACATAAAATAACATCCTTATTGAGGGAATTAAATACGACTATCGAAAAATTGGAAACGTTGGGTCTTACCAAAAAAGACATTATAAAAAAAATAAAATGAAATTAAGAAAAAATTAATTTCATTTTTTTAGGTAGGCAATAGTTTAAAAATATGGTAAAATGAAAAAGAATAGGGAAGGTAGTTATGAAAAAGAAAAATGGGTTTGTGTTCGTGGAAACCATTATCACCATCGTGTTCGTGGCCGCAGCCTTATTAGTGATTTTTGGCATCTATCGCAGTGCGATCACGGAAGAAAAAAGAAGAATCTATTACGATGACATGGGTTATTTGTACCGCAATTACTATATCGCGGATTTTTTGATAAATGAAAGTGAAATAAATGAATATAAAAACGAAATCTTGGGCGATAAATACGCTATCCAAATAAATGCTGAAACAAATAAACTATTTAATGATCGGCAAAAAGCGGAAGGCAAACCCGAAGAATTAAAAAGTATCATCGAAGAATTTAACGTAAATGAAATGATGATAGTGTCAAAAGAAATCGTGGAAAACTGTTATAGTAAAGAAAATAAGGAAAAATGCGAAAAAAGTTATGAAGGTCTAAATGAAGGAAGTAAAAAGTATCTAGAAAGTATCGATATAACAGATGAATACGATTATTATTTAGTGACAGAATATCGAGAAAAAGCCACCAAAGAAGGAATAGAAAAGTGCGAAGAAAATGAAGAAGACTGTGCTGTATTTTATGTAACCCTTGGTCTCGATATAAATCGGGATAGATGTAGTATCGAAGAAAAAGAAGGACAAATCCATTACTATGGATTAAAGGGAAAAGAAATAAGTGCCGAAGATTACGAAAAAGAATGTCCAACCAATACAATAGGGAAAATATGTGAAGGACAAAAGTTTTCTGAATGCCTAAAAGATAATTATGAAGTTGAAAATACGGAAGAAAGTGGATTGTATTACCATGAAGGAGATGGAAAAGACTCCGGAAGTAGTAATGAAGCCGGAGATTTATCGTATCGATATAGTGGAGCAAATCCGAAAAACTGGGTGTGCTATGGAAGTGAAGCAGAAAAATGTCCGGAAGAGAATTTGTATCGGATAATAGGCATCTATGACAAAGAAATTAAAATTATAAAGAATAAAGAAAATACTAGTCCGAAAGAAAATAAATGGGAAGAAGTAGATAAAATAAGTTGGAAAGAAAACTACATACAAAGCCAGGCTGAAGAATGGCGAAATATGATAAGTGAAAGTAGTTGGCAAACGGAAGGAATAAATTATAAAAGTACGACACCAGAGTTATTAATAGGAAATGCGAAAGAAGTATATGAGCAAGAAAGCCAAGGAAGTAAAAAAACGAGTAAAGTCGGATTAATGTATGTCAATGAATATCTCTATGGAGCAAGTCCAAAATATTGGCAAGAAGAAGGAACCAAATATAGTGAAGAGGCAGCGAAAAATAATTGGTTATATCAAAATAAAACGGAATGGAGTGTAAGTAAAGAAAAAGGAAGTAGCAA
>CANRAJ010000035.1 GCA_947628545.1 uncultured Bacilli bacterium
TTATCATCACATTATCGGTTCCTGAAATTTTGATGGCAAATTGGAATAACTGTCACATTTCTATTTTAATTGCACAAGTCGATTTGCCTAAGAAAAAAATTGTTATTGCTAAATCTGGAAAAAATAATATAAAATATGTTTATTATATTTTAAAAAGTTATCGAAATAAAAAAGGTCAACCAACAGGCAAAACTATATCAATTGGTAAGTATGATGAAGAAGAAAATAAGTTAATTCCTAATGATAATTTTTTTAATATATTTGACTGCGAAATAACAGTTAAAGTAAAAGGATTAAAAGAAAATGATGGCGACAAAAATGAACGAAGATAAATTAAAGAATGAATTTGAAAAAAGAAATTTAATATATCAGAATAAACAATTATTAAATAAAAATACATTTTTAAATAAGAAATATAATAATTTAAATGAGCATTTTGAAAGACGAGTAAATGAAAAAGTAAAAGAACAATTAACTCCAATGAAAAATGAGTTAAAAGCGATGGCATTAAAAGCTAAATTAGCAGAAGATAGAGAGAATAGATTAAAATTAGAAGTTATTAAAAAGGAAAATGAAATCCAAAATAAAGAAGCTACAATTAATGAATTACAACAACAACTTCAAAAGTTACGAAAAGAAAATGAACGATTAAAAGGGATTCAAAATATTGATGGAACTAATTCAGGAATGCCAACAAGTATGACTCCAATTGGCAAGAAAAAAGTAATACCTAATTTTGCCCAAAAAACAGGAGAACCAATTGGTAGAAAAAAAGGCCATAAAAAAGATAAATTAGAAGCAGTAAGCACAGAAAAGATTAATAAATATATAGAACATGAAATGAATAAATGTCCAAATTGTAATAAAAATGATATTGAAAAAACTGGAGAAATAATAAAAAAGCAAGTAAAAGATTATAAAATAACAGTAGAATATATAGAACATGATTTTATAGAATATAAATGTAATTGTTGTGGAAAAACATTTCATAAAGAAATACCTAATTATTTAAAAGAAGAATGTCAATATGGAAGTAATTTAAAAAGTTTAATACTAACTCTTACTAATGTTGGTAATGTATCTTTAAATAAGCAAAGAAGAATAATATCAGGTTTATCAATGGGTCAAATAGAACCGTGTGAAGGATATTTAGCAAAATTGCAAAAACAAGCAAGTAGTAAATTAGATAAATTTATTGAAGAACTAAGGAAAAATATAATAGCATCGGAAATAGTACATTGGGATGATACGGTAATAAGTATAAATGGTAATCAAAGTTGTATGAGATATTATGGTAATAATACATGTTGCTTATTTAAAGCACATGAAAAGAAAAATAAGGAAGGATTAGATAAGGATAATATTTTAAAATTATTAAGTAGTAACACTGTGGTAGAACATGATCATAATAAAATAAATTATAATCCAGAGTATAGTTTTATTAACGCCGAATGTTGCCAACATTTGCTAAGAGATTTAAAAAAAGTAAGTGATAATATACCAAAAAGGACATGGAGTAATAATTTAATAAAATTGTTTCAAAATTATGATTATAAACGAAATGAATTAATATCTAAAAAAATAGATAGTTTTAAAAATGAGGAAATAAACGAATTCATTATAAGTATTGATAGTGAAATACTAAATGGCTTAGAAGAAAACAAGAAAGACGAAACACCGTATTATGCAGAAAAAGAATTAACATTATTAAATCGATTAATGGAATATAGAGATAACTATACATATTGGATATTTGATTTTGGAATTCCTTTTACCAACAACTTAAGTGAGAGAAACTTAAGGGGAATAAAAAGCAAAATGAAAGTATCAGGACAGTTTCAAAATATCGAAAGAGCAACTGATTATGCTAATATAAGAAGTTATATTGAAACATGCCGATTATATAAAGTTAATGAGTATGAATCATTAACTAGACTTGTAGAAGATAATCCTTATACTTTAGCTGAATTAAAACAACTAAAATATAAGTGATAACTCTCTTATTCTTTGTCGTGGCTGTAAATACTAACTAATTAAATCATGAAAAAAAATCTCCTTGCGGAGATAATTTTTTTAAAAGTGAAAGCGGATTTTTTTAGTGGATATATAAAGTGTAGATTGGAAGTAATACTTTATGAATGAGAAGATTTTTAAAACAAAATAGACAGGAAATAATATTAACAAAACAATTCTATTAACCTAATTTTAACATCATTGTTTTTACCAAAACCCGCTTTCAATCTTCATTTTAAAGTTTATTTTTAAAAATGCAAGCGATTCGACAAAACATGTCAAAATTTTCGCTAAAAAAAGAGAAAATTACTTTATTTCGTAAGTAGTTCCCTCTTTGGTATCTTTTAAAATAATGCCTTGTTCGGCTAATTCATTCCGAATTTTATCGGCTAAAGCATAATCTTTGTTGGCTTTAGCCGTTAATCTTTCTTGGATTTTACTCATGATATAGGCCTCTTGTTCCGGATCTATTTCATTTTTCTTTAATAAATCAAGGGCTAAGACATTGTCCCAAGCGGCAACAAGCGCATATTTAGTGGCCTCACTAACTTCACTTTTTAATAAATCATAAAGAACTGTTAAGGCATTGGCGGTATTTAAATCATCGGCTAACGCTTCTTTAAACTTATTATCCCAATATTCATATTGGTCTTTTTCCACTTGGCCCTCTGCTTTTAAACTTAAAGTCCGATTTAATAATTTTTTATAAGCATTTTCCGCGCCATCTAGGGAATCATAACTAAATACCAGTTGCTTCCGATAATGGCTTTGCAAACATAAATAACGGAAACTTAAAGGATTATAACCTTTTTCTTGGAGGACGGATACGGTTAATATGGCTCCCGTACTTTTACTCATTTTTCCGGCTTCATCGTTTAAGTGTTCATTATGGAACCAATATTTACACCAAGGATGACCTAAATAGGCCTCACTTTGGGCAATTTCATTCGTATGATGGGGAAAGATATTATCAACGCCACCTCCATGGATATCTAAATATTCTCCTAAATATTTAATACTAATTCCGGTACATTCAATATGCCAACCCGGATAGCCCAAACCCCAAGGACTTTCCCATTTTAATTCTTGATCTTCAAATTTAGATTTCGTAAACCATAAAACAAAGTCATTTTGATTATGTTTGGCCTCATCTTCTTCCACCCCATCACGGACACCTACAACCATGGCATCTTCACGATGATTTGTCAGTTTATAATAATCTTTTAATTTCATCGTATCAAAATAAACATTGCCTCCGGAAAGGTAAGCATAACCTTTATCTAACAAAGTTTGAATTATTTCAATATAAAAAGCAATATTTTCAGTCGCGGGGCTGACTATATCCGGTCTTCTTAAATTTAATAAATCATAATCATGGAAAAAAGCCTCCGTATAAAACTTTGCAATATCCATGACTGTTTTATGTTCCTTTTTGGCACTGGCAACCATTTTATCATCGCCCGAATCCGAATCACTCGTTAAATGACCAACATCTGTAATATTCATGGCTCTTATAACGTTATAACCCAAATATCTTAAGGTCCGATCTAAAACATCGTGACCGATGTAACTGCGGATATTACCAATATGAGCATAATGATAAACAGTAGGACCACAGGTATAAAATGTAACCTTTTGGTCATTCCAAGGAATGAAATCTTCAATTTTACGAGTTAAGGTATTATATAATTTCATTTTTTCTCCTCTTCTTTAATTTTTAATTTAAAAGTCGCTTCTTTAGGGCTTTTTGCTTCCACTAATTCCAAAACATAATCAGTTTTTTTAATTTCCACATTCGGTTTTTCAACTGAACTAATCGTAAGATATTCGATCCGTTTATCAGTTAAGGCTAAAACTTTGTAAACAATTTGCCCTTCTCTTTCACAAGATTTATCCAAACAGCGATTATCAATACTGCGAATTAATTTAAAAGTTATTTGATCCTTTACTTTCGCTTGATCAAACATTTTTAAGGTGAAGTTTTGATCAAAATCAACTGTCACTTTATTAATTTTGCCAAAGAAAAGATAAAGAAAATAAATTAGGCCAAGAACAGCAACTAACGTTAATAATCTTTTTACTATTTTCATTTATTTAATCTTTCCTTTACTTTATCTTCCCCGATTAAGTAAATGGTATCGGCTAGTTCTGGTCCATGCATTATGCCAGAGGTAGCAATCCTTATAGGCATATATAAAAGTTTACCTTTAACACCGACTTTTTCTTTAACATTATTAATGGCTTGATTTAAATTAGTAACTGTCCAATCGATATTAGCAATCTCTTCTTTAAAACAGGCTACGACTTGAGGGATAATCGGATCGCTTTTCATAAACTCTAAACATTCTGCATTTGGTTCATATTTTTCTTCTAAAAATTCGCGCGTTAAGTCATTGATTTGGGCTCCATATTCCAGTTGTTTTTTATAGATTAAAAGTAATTTATCCACCCATTCCGCGGGTTTTTCACAATCATGAGTAAAATATTTTTTCACCCAAGTTAAATACTCTTCATCACTCATTTTTTGAATATATTGGTGATTAAACCATTGTAATTTTTTCACATCGTATTGGCTCGAAGATTTACTAATCCGTTTTTCATCAAAATTAGCAATTAATTCTGCAAGGGAAAAAACCTCAACATTATTTGCAGGACTCCATCCTAATAAAGATAAGTAATTAACGATTGCCTCTGGTAAATAACCTTCTTCATATAAATCCATGAAGGAAGCATCGCCATTTCGTTTAGATAATTTGGTCCCATCTTCTCCCAAAACCATCGCCACGTGAATATAAGTGGGTTTTTCCCATTCAAAGGCCTCATATAATAAGTTATATTTAGCGGTTTGATCTAAATATTCTTTACCGCGAATAACATGCGTAATAGCCATTAAATGGTCATCAATAACATTGGCAAAGTTATAAGTAGGAAACCCATCACTTTTTAAAAGAATTTGATCATCTAAAATACTATTATCAATTTTAATTTCACCATAGATGACATCATTAACAACCGTGTATCCCGTCTTCGGCATCTTTTGGCGAATTACATACGGAATTCCTTTAGCCAAATTTTCTTGAATCTTTTCGGCCGATAATTTACTACAACGGCCATCATAAGCAAAAGGTTTATTGCGTAAAGCACATTTTTGGCGCATGTTTTCTAATTCTTCTTCCGTACAAAAACAATAGTAGGCCTTACCTTTTTCTACTAATTCCAAAGCATATTTTTTATATAAATCAAGTCGCTCACTTTGAATGTAAGGCCCATATTTTTGAGGATTAAGTGGTCCTTCATCAATTTGAAAACCACATAATTCCAAAGTTTTATAAATAAACTCAACCGCTCCCTCCACTTTCCGGGCTTGATCCGTATCTTCAATTCTTAAAATAAAATCACCTTGATATTTTTTAGCTAAAACATATTCAAATATCGCGGTTCTTAAATTACCAATATGCATAAATCCCGTTGGACTTGGGGCAAATCTTGTTCTCATAAAATCACTTCCATAACCTATTTTATCATATTTAAAAGGGTTTTAAAATATTAAAAGAAAAATCGACGAAATTGTCGATTAATTATCTTTAGGTTTCATCGTGGGGAATAATATTACCTCGCGAATGGTTTCGCTATTAGTAAGTAGCATGACTAATCGGTCAATGCCCATACCCATACCCCCAGCTGGAGGCATTCCATATTCTAAGGCCTCAATGAAATCTAAATCCATTTCATTAGCTTCTTCATTACCTAAATCTTTTTCCTTTAATTGATTTTCAAATCTTTCGTATTGATCAATGGGGTCATTTAATTCGGTAAAGGCATTGGCGTATTCGCATCCCATAATGAAAAGTTCAAATCTTTGCGTAAACCGCGGATCTTGCGGATCCTTTTTCGCAAGAGGCGAAATTTCAATCGGATGGCCATAAACAAAAGTTGGTTCAATGATTGTTTCTTCCACATATTTTTCAAAGAAAGCATTAACAATATGGCCAAAAGTAAAATGTGGTTCAATTGCAATATCGTGTTCTTTGGCTAAAGCGAAGGCCTCTTCATCACTTTTAACCTCAAAAAAGTTAATTCCGGTAACATCTTTAATTAAATCAACTAAATGCGCCCGTTTAAAACCTGGGGCTAAAGAAATATGTTGGCCTAAATATTCAACATCATAAGTGCCATTTAAATCCATGGCGGCTTGACTGACAATACCTTCGGTGATATCCATCATGCCTTCTAAATCAGAATAGGCCTTATATAATTCAATACTTGTAAACTCTGGATTATGTTTCCGATCCATGCCTTCGTTGCGGAATATTCGCCCAATTTCGTAAACTGCATCCATCCCCCCGACTAAAAGCCGTTTTAAATTTAGTTCAGTTGCAATCCGTAAATACATATCAATATTTTGGGTATTATGATGAGTTACAAAAGGTCGGGCGGCAGCTCCTCCTAAAATAGTGCCCAAAATCGGTGTTTCTACTTCCACATAACCCCGAGAATCTAAATAGTTTTGGATAGACCGAATGATTTTAGGCCGCGCAAAAGCAATCTTCCGGGCTTCATCATTCATAATTAAATCGACATACCGCCGGCGATAACGTTCTTCCACATCACTTAAGCCATGAAACTTTTCTGGTAAGGGTCTTAAAGCCTTAACTAAATGCGTATATTCCATACATTTAATTGTTATTTCCCCTGTTTGGGTTTTCATTATTTTGCCAGATACCCCGACAATATCGCCGATGTCAGCACTTTTAAATAAATTATAAGTTTCTTCCCCGACATCATTTATCGAAATATAAATTTGGATATTACCTAATTTATCTTTTAAAGAAAAGAAAGAAGCCTTACCCATTTTCCGAATAAACATAATACGGCCGGCTACGGTAGCATGTTCATCCATATTTTCTAATTCTTCATGCGTTTTATCTTGATACTTAGCTTTAATATCTAAAGAAAAATCGGTCACACCAAAACGATGACCAAAACCATCAATACCCATTTCTTGCAATTTTTTAAGTTTTTCTCTTCTCACTAATTCTTGTTCACTAAATTCGCGCATAAAACTTCACCTGGGTATATTGTAGCATAAAAAAACAATCTTAGAAACCTAAGATTGTTAAAATAATCTAAATTTTATACATTTTATTATTTTTACGAGTTACATAGTAAGCGCCAAGAGCAACAACTAAACCACTACCTAAAACAATTAATGGTAATGTAACACCAGTGCTAGGTTGTTGTTCAGGAGTAATGTCCTTTTCCACAGTTTCGAATCCATCAGGAGTTAAAGTAATTTTACAATCTTCAACATCTTGAGGAACCGTTACTGTAAACGTACCAATCGTAAATGAAGCATCACTTACCCCATTTTCATCAGTACTAATAAAGCTTAAACTATTACCACTACTTAGGCTTTCCCAACCTTCAGCGGCTGTTACTGTACCCATTTGCGAACTTTCAGGAGTTAAAGTAACAGTAGCATTAAATTGTGACATTGCTTCTGTATTTTCTGAAATCACAATTCGACAAGTTTTAGTACAAGTATTATCATCATTAATTTTGCAATTATCATTGCAGCCTTCCAAATTAACTTTCGTAGCAAATACGCTTGGGACATAAACCATTAATGCTAAAACACCAACTAGTAAAACACTAAATAACTTTTTCACTTTCCATCTCTCCTATCTCTATTATGTCTAAATTATAACATAAAAATACAAAAAACAACATATTTTTTATAAAATAATACTAAAAAATGTCAAATTGTGTTATCATAGTAATGATAATAGGAGTAACAAATGAAGAAAATACTGATTAAAATAGATAACAATACCCTTATTTTTAAAGAACGCAAAAAAATTAGTAGCGATCAAAAAAGTATTTTAAATACCAATGTTATAAGTTGTAATGAATTACTATTTTCTGATGAATATATTGCTAGTAATCCTAAAATCGTGGGTACCTTTATTGAAGAATTGGTCAAATCCAATAATATTGAAAATGTTATCATCGAAAATACCAGTATTTATGAATTAATATGTCAAATCTTAAAATATACTCCCCATATTAAAACCGTTATTTTTAAAGAAGATACGCCTTTAACTTATAAAATATGTTCATCTTTAATAAAGACAAATGTTTCGAATATTAATTGTTATAATCTCCAAGAATTTATGCTCGAAATATTAGATAAAAATCATATTTTAGTGGAATGTCGCAGTGAAATCTTATTTGAATCTAATTTTATGAAAGGTAATAATTTAGCCTCTTACTCTTCTCTTTTTTATAAAATAACATTGCATTTAGTTTTACCTTTTTCGACAGAAGATGAAGAAGACTTTAAAACTTTCGTTCAAATAAATAAATATTTAAAGTATATTCACCTCAATCATGTTTCTCGTAGTGACCTAGAATTAATTGTCGATATTTTAAAGAAAAATAATAAAAAGAATATTAAAATCCTAATTAATGAAAATATTAATGATTTAGACACCATCGGATATTTAAAAAATTACAATAAACGATATAGTAAACGCTATAAAATAACTTTTAAAATTTGTTATAGTGATGCCTATTTAAAAGAAAACTTCATGAAACAAACTAATACGAGTATTTTAAAAATGTGTGGTTTTATAATTATTTTCATTATTGCCCTAACTTTTGGTTTTGTTTTTTATGATAATTATCATTCCATGCAAAAAGTAACAAATATTCAAAATAATATTAAAAAAGTTATTGAAATTACCACCGATGAAGATATTCTTGCTAATTTACCACCTATTGAAGAGGACCAAAACGAACCCACAAAGGTAATTATTAACGATGATATAGCCAGTCTTCTTAGTATTAATCCCGATGTAGTCGGTTGGTTAAAAGTTAATAACACCAATATTGATTATCCTACCGTTCAGGCTAAAGACAATAAGTTTTATTTAAAACATAATATTTATGCTGAAGAAGATAGCAATGGTTGGGTTTTTATTGATCACCGCAATAATCCTAATGAATTAAATGATAATTTAATTGTTTACGCCCATAATCGTTATTATTCCGGCGTTATGTTTGGTAATTTATCTAACACGACAAAATATAGTTGGTACAGCAATGAAGAAAATCAAATTTTAACTTATCGCACCATCTATGGAACTTATCACTATAAAATATTTTCCATCTATAAAATTTATAAAACCAACGATTATATTGCCACTGAATTTACGGATAATAAAGTCAAAACCAAATTTTTTCAAAAATTAAAAGACCGTAGTATTTATGATTTTAAAGTTAATCTAGACGCTGATGACAAAATAATTACCTTATCAACCTGTGCTGATGAAAACAATCGGATTGTCGTTCATGCCGTACTAATAAATGAATAAGGAATGGTTCTGAACCATTCCTTTCTTTATTGACATTTATAATCTTGTCCTTCATAGGTTTTAATTAAATCTTCATAATCGATTTTCTTTTCTTCTTCATTTAATTCCACAGGATTACTTATTAAAATAGTTAAATTTTCATCATCAAAAGTGGCATTTTCAACCTTTTCATTTATTTTAAAACCATCATAGTTATCTTTATCATTATAAATTATTTGTTCTATAGAAGATATACTTTGAATTTTTTCCTCTTCTAACGTAATTTCGATTATTTCATTAACTCGATAATATTCATTATCTGTATTTTAAATACAACTAATAATATTATCTTCTTTATTTATTTCCTCATTCTTTATATTATTACCATCATTGGATTCAGCGGCATTAGGCATATCATTTTGCATTTTATTATCATTAAGTTCTTCTTTTTTAAAACCAATTAATACCACAATTACAATAAGGACAATAAATAATCCACTAATACTTATAATTCCAATAATTTTTTTATTTTTCATATTATTTCTCCTAAATCATCTCATGTGAATATTTTGAACAGTATTTTTAACTTAAGATAATTTATAGCAGTAATCATTATTTAATTTCGTTAAGCCCGTAGCACATGTTGCCGAATCTAACTTACATTTAGAAACATAAGAATCCCCCACATGGTCTTTATTACATGTTACTTTTTTTCCTGTACTACAGCTACTGACAGTTTTTGTGGAAGGGGACATTTTGTAATCATAATCGGATACGGACGAACTCCAACCTTTTGGACAAGAATTTTGCTTATATTTATAGCATTTTTTTCCATCTAATTTACCACTAAAGCAAGTATAAGTTGTGGTTTTTTTACTACCGTTACTAGTACAAATATAACCGGCACTTAATGCTGTACATTGCTCAGAACAATTTTTTTCACAGTTTTGTAATCCGGCATTTGGTTTAGCATAATTTGTATAGCATTTATCATTGTAGGTAACTTTAGTGCTAGGGCATGATGATGTGGCTTTAGCATTCTTAGAACATGTGTACTTCGAGGCAATACTAGTACATTTTTGCGTTGTCCTGGTATATTTTTTGCTAGTACTGGATATTGTTGCTTTACATATACCAACATTTTCCGCATCATCTTTAACATGACCGTAATATGTAGCATTACTTAAGGCTAAACTTTGATTTGTATATTCTGGCGTGACAGATTTATTTATGCCATTTTGTTTTAATCCACTACCTCCAGTATCATTTTTAGTATTAAAACTTACACCGGTTTCATTTACTATTAAAGTACATGTCGGATTAGTTTTGTCTAGTTTAACTTTAAAACATTTTGAGGTTTCATTCTTGGAATTGACCATAACTGTTTTAATACAAACATTGCCTTCCCCTTCTTGGCTTACTCCGATACTATTTTGAATTGTACTTGCATTACAACTGGTATTGCTATAACACATATAGGTATTATACTTCCCTTTGCCATTACTTGTTTTCGCCGTTGCGGTTATATTTTTATTTGCCCATTGGTTTTCTCCTATTACTTTTCCTGCTGTATCTTTCATTTCCATTGCTATGTTTGGCATTTGATATTTTGTCCATACTTTAG
>CANRAJ010000036.1 GCA_947628545.1 uncultured Bacilli bacterium
CTGCTATCTTCCGATTCTGACCAGGTTACAATATATTTGTTGCACGGCAATATTGTATCAAATATCATTTGTTTGGTCAATGTTTATCTAATATATTGTTAATCCCTTTTTAAAATGATACCTTATCATTAGTAGAAATGATACTCTATTATTTCTTTATAAGCATTCATTGACAATAGGAATTATAAAGAAATCTTACACAGAATCAGTATCATTTTAACTAATGTTTAACATGTTTATATAATATATTTATACATTTAATGAATTTATAAATATTTAATGTTTCACGTGAAACATTGTTTTATTATTTTTTTAAAATAACAATTTAACAAATTACAAATAATTATTAGCATGCGTTGATAATTTATCGTTTTTTTAAATTACTTTTATTATTGCCGGGTGGAGACATTTAGTGAAAGCTAAATTTATTAAAGATATTTTTTCTTTTTTTTAATGAATTATTAATATTATCTTTTTATTAAATAAGCAGTTTTGTTTTTTTAATTATATGTTTCACGTGAAACATATAGTAAAATATTTTAGAAATTATTTTTTTATATTTAATTTGATTTATTTTTTTATAATACCATAAACGGTTTGCTTAATAAAAAAACGTTTAATATTTATCTAATTATATAAAAATAGAATGTTTCACGTGAAACATTCTATTCGCTTTTCTCATTATTTGGTGTATCCTCAACATTTTCATTTGTTTCAATATTGGTTTCTTCTGCACCTTCTTCAGATTCATGATCGACCAAACTAATAGTTGAAATTTGTTGATTATCTTTTAAGTGCATTAATCTAACACCTTGGGTATTCCGTCCTAAAATACTAATTTGATTTATTAGCATCCGCATCGTCATACCAAAATTAGTAATTAAAATTAAATCTTTATCGCTATCTGAAACGATGACATCCACTAAAGGTCCATTCTTTTCGGTGATATTTAAGGCCTTGACCCCTTTGCTACCACGTTTTGTTTCTCGATATTCGCAAACTTTTGTTTGTTTTCCGTAACCCTTTTCTGTAACTACGAGAATAACATCGTCTTCTTTAACAATTTCACAGCAAATACAGTTAGCATCACCTAAGTTTATACCTTTGACGCCGCTAGCGGTACGACCCATAACGCGAATATCGTTTTCATCAAATTTGACCATCCGACCTAAACTAGATCCTAGTAATACTTGATTGTTACCTTGCGTTTTACGAACGGCAATTAATTCATCATCGCTTTTTAAAGTAATACATTTCTTACCAGAGGTCCGTATATTATCAAATTCATTTAATAAAGTCCGTTTAACAATACCTTTTTTCGTTGCAAATAACAAATATTTGGTATCTTCTTCTTTATTACAGCTTATAACTGAATTAACAATTTCATCTTTTTCTAAAGGTAATAAATTGATAATTGGTAAGCCCTTAGATTGACGACTAAATTCCGGTATTTCGTAGCCCTTGATACGATATACTTTACCCAAATTAGTAAAGAACATTACATAATCGTGGCTAGATAAGTTAAGCATAGCTTTAACAAAGTCGCCATCATTTGTTTGCATACCCTTAATACCTTTACCTCCGCGATGTTGGGCTTTAAAGGTATCAGAGGTTGTTCTTTTAATATAACCTTTATCAGTTAAAACTAATAGGACATCCTCATTTGGAATTAAAGATTCATCTTCGATATAATCAACGGCTGTTAAATCAATCTTTGTTCTTCTTTCATCGCCATATTTATTTTTAATTTCTGTAAGTTCATCTTTAATAACGGCATCAATCTTTTTCGGATCAGCAAGCAAAGCTCGTAATTCGGCAATTTCTTTTAATAAATCCGCTAATTCAGATTCAATCTTGTCTCTTTCTAAGCCAGTTAACCGCCGTAGCCGCATTTCCAAAATAGCCATGGTTTGAGCTTCACTTAAGCCAAATTTAGCCATTAATTTTGCTTTGGCTTCATCATCATCTAAAGCGCCGCGAATAATTTTAATAACTTCATCAATATTATCTAGGGCAATCTTTAAACCTTCTAAAATATGAACTCTTTTTTCATCTTTATCTAAATCAAATTGAGTCCGGCGAATGATAACCTCTCTTTGGTGATCAACATATTTACTTAAAATGTCTTTTAAGCCCAAAGTTCTTGGAACTCCATGGTCAAGCATTAAGAAAATAATACCAAAATTTGTTTGAAAAGCCGTGTGTTTGTATAAATTATTTAAAACTACTTGCGCATTAGCGTCTTTTTTCAAGGTAATAGTTATTTTAACGCCATTTTTTAAATCGGTATGATAATCGGAAATACCTTCTAAAACCTTACTATGAACTAGTTCCGCGACTTTTAATTTTAATTCTTCAGTATTTACACCATATGGTACCTCTTCAATAATAATGTATTGGCGCCCATTTTTTTCTTCAATTGTGGCTTTACTCCGAATTGTAATTGAACCCCGACCAGTTTCATAGGCCTGTTTAATGCCAGAATTACCTAAAATAATACCTCCCGTTGGAAAATCCGGTCCTTTAACTATTTGCATTAAGCCCATTGTATCTATTTCGGGATTATCAATGACCGCGATACAACCATCTATTACCTCACCCAAATTATGTGGTGGAATATTGGTCGCCATCCCCACGGCAATTCCCATTGTTCCATTTACTAAAATATTCGGGAATCGACTTGGCAAAACTACTGGTTCTTGGCGCGTGTCATCATAGTTATTTGCAAAATCTACTGTATTTTTATTAATATCTCGCAATAATTCCATGGAAATCTTGGCCAGCCGGGCTTCCGTATAACGATAAGCGGCAGCGCCAGATCCCATGATATTACCAAAGTTACCATGACCATCAACTAACATATATCGGTAGTTAAAATCTTGGGCCATTCTAACCATGGCTTCGTAAATAGATGAGTCGCCATGAGGGTGATATTTACCCATTACATCCCCAACTATCGTGGCACTTTTTCGATGTTGCTTATCAGGAGTTAAACCATTTTCTAACATATCGAATAAAATCCGGCGATGGACAGGTTTTAAACCATCGCGTAAATCAGGTAAAGCCCGCGAGGTTATAACACTCATGGAATAATTCAAAAAGGAATTTTCAATTTCTTCAACAATATTATTTAAAGCTAAACGATCTTTTGGTGCTTCGTCTTCGATTATTTCGTCGACTTGTTCTTCAGTTGTTTCTTCTTCATTATTAATGTTTTTTTCTTCGTCCATAAAACCCTCCTAAATATCTAAGTTCGTAGCATAACGAGCATTATCTTCAATAAATTTCCGCCGAGGTTCAACTTCTTCGCCCATTAATTTATTGAAAGCAGCATCGGCTTCAATAATATCTTCCACCGTAATCCGCCGTAAAATTCTTTTATTAATATCCATGGTAGTTTCATTTAATTCTTCAGGATCCATTTCCCCTAAACCTTTCATCCGAAGCAAAACATAATTCGTATTTTTTTCTTGAAGTTTAGCAATATAAGCATCCTTTTCATCATCATCTAAGACATATTTAATAGTTTTACCATGCTTAATACAGTATAAAGGTGGGGTGGCCGCATAAACATGGCCTTGTTCCACGATTTGACGGAAGAACCGATAAAATAAAGTTAATAACAATACTCGAATATGGTCCCCATCGACATCGGCATCGGTCATGATTATAATCTTATCATATCTTAATTTATCAATATCAAATTCTTGACCAATTCCTGTCCCAAAAGCCGTAATAATCGTCCTAATTTCATCATTACTTAAGGCCTTATCTAACCGGGCTTTTTCCACATTTAAGATTTTACCTTTTAAAGGTAAAATTGCTTGATGCATACTATCGCGACCTTTAATCGCAGAACCGCCAGCACTATCCCCTTCGACTAAGAATATTTCGCAAGTTGTCGGGTCTTTTTCTTGGCAATCAACTAATTTGCCTCCAAAATTAACATGCGTATCTAAGTCACTTTTTCGCGTCATTTCCCGCGCTTTTTTCGCTGCAATCCGGGCCCGAGATGCCGTCATACATTTATCCACAATTAACCGTGCAATATCTGGATGTTCTAATAAAAATCTTTCAAAGCCATTCCCAAAAATATCACTGGCAATTTTTCTTACCTCAATATTACCTAATTTGGTTTTCGTTTGCCCTTCAAATTGGGGATCAGGATGTTTACAAGAAATAATCATTGTAAGACCTTCTCGAACATCATCACCCGTTAAAGAATTATCATTATCTTTAATAATTTTGGCATTTTTCGCGTAATTGTTAATAACTCTAGTTAAGGCCGTTTTAACCCCATCTTCATGGGTTCCCCCTTCATAAGTATTAATATTGTTGGTATAAGAATAAATCGCCGGAATATAGCCATCATTGTATTGACATGCTACCTCTAATTGGATACCATCACTCTCGCCTTCAAGATAAACAATTTCTTCATGAAGCGGGGTTTTATTTTTATTAAGCATTTGCACATATTCAATTATTCCACCATTATAGATAAAGCTATCGCTTTTTTCATCTTCCCGTTTATCGTAAAGGTTAATTCTTAAACCCTTATTTAAATAACAAATTTCTTGTAATCTTTTATATAAGGTATCGTAATTATAAACCGTTGTTTCTTGGAAAATCTCAGGATCTGCTTTAAATCTAACAGTCGTCCCCGTCCGATTTTCTTCACATTCACCGATTACTTTTAAGGAATCCGTAGGATGACCCCCATTTTCAAATCTTTGAAAATAGATTTTTTGATCACGATAAACCGTTACCTCTAACCATTCGGATAAGGCATTAACAACACTGGCGCCAACACCATGGAGACCACCGGAAACTTTGTAACCTTCGCCACCAAATTTACCACCGGCATGCAAAACGGTAAAAATTGTTTCAATGGTTGATAAACCCGTTTTTTCGTTAATACCCGTGGGCATGCCCCGACCATCATCGCGAATTTCAATGATATTACCTTTATCAATGATAACCTCAATATCATCACAAAAGCCCGCTAAGGCCTCATCAACAGCATTATCGACAATTTCCCAAACTAGATGATGTAAGCCCTTTTCTCCAGTTGTTCCGATATACATTCCTGGTCTTTTGCGTACTGCTTCTAAGCCCTCTAAAACTTGAATATCACTATCCGTATAATGTGTTTCTTTATTACTCATTTTTAACCCTCCGTAACTTGTCCATTTTGGACTTGATAAATTGCACTTTTTGTTAATAATTCCGCGGGGATACTATCAATATCCGTCGTGGTAATGAATGTTTGAACCTCTTCATTTAAAACTTGCAAAATATTTAGCACTTTCTTATTATCTAATTCACTAAATAAATCGTCTAAAATTAAAATTGGGTATTCTTTAATAATTTCCTTAATAATTTTAATTTCCGCAAGTTTAAAGGAAAGAATAGCATTCTTCATTTGCCCTTGACTCCCCCACTCTTTTAATTTATTACCATCTAAGATAAACTCAAAATCATCATGGTGGATCCCAATTAAAGTTTTGCCAAAGGCCATTTCTTTACTATAATTTTTTCGATATATATCTAATAATTCTTTTTCCGTTTTGTTATAATTAGATAAATATCGAACCTTTAAAGTCCCCTTTTCAAAAATCTTTTGATAGACCTCGGTAATATTTTCATTAATGTTATTAATAAACTCTTGCCGATATTTATTAATTTTTTTACCATTTTCCACTAATTTTTTAGTTAAAATATCTAAATATTCCCGAGAAGCATTGCCATATAAGTATAATTGTTTTAAATAAGCATTTCGCTGTTTTAAAATCTTATTGTAATTGCTTAATAAAAGCATATACTCTTTAAAAATCTGACTTATTTCGATATTTAAAACTCTTCTTCTTTCACTCGGGGAAGAATTAATAAGTTCGGTATCCCGGGGATAAAAGATAATAATTTGAATTTTTGTAACATATTCACTTATTTTATTAATTTTGTTATTATCAATTTCAACCTTTTTGCCATCATTACTGATATTAACTTTGTATAAGGAATAATCGTTACCCTTCCAAATTTTTCCTTCAATGTTCGCACTTTCTTTAGTTTTTTGAATGAGGTTTTTATCGTTATTTAGGCGAAATGACTTAGTTAAGGCAAGTAAATAAATTGCTTCGACCAAATTGGATTTTCCACTACCATTTTCCCCATAAATGATATTTAAACCATTTTGCAAATCTAAATTTAAGGTCTCATAGTTTCGAAAATTTGTAAGTTTTAAATTGCTAATTCTCATATTTAGCCCCATTTTTGACAAATAAGTCACTTTTTATGCATTGGTGTATACCTATATGCATTATAATTATAACACAAATAAAGACCAAAAAAAAGCAAAATTATCCGATTTTGCCCAATTTTATCCTAATTTCTTAACGCACATAAAGCGAGCAAACGACTACTTTTTAAAAATTGATTATGAAAGATCGTAAAAGAGATTAAAAAGATTACTTTTTCATTATTTATAAAGGTAATTTCCACATATTTATTGACGCGGCGGTAAGACACAATATTGTTATATACAAACCACAAACCTTGCTCATTTCGTTCCGAAAAAATAGGAAAAATCAGAAAATTTTTCTTTTCACTAATTATTATTGGCACTTTACTAACTATTCCCGTTAAATATTTGGTAGCACTAATTCGCCCCTTTAAACTACTGCCATAATATTTACAACTTTCATCAATGATTTTATTTAAAGATCTATCTATTGTTAATAACTTTTTAGTTTCCCCTACCTCAACTACATAATTATTTTTCTTTAACCACAAAGTTTCACTATTAATTATATAATTCATCCCTATTCCCCCTGAAATAAGGCCTATTATAATTATTATTTTTAAAAACTTTGTCGAAATAACGAAAAAAAGAATATTTCTATCCTTTTTAATAAGTTTTAACTGGTAAGATTAATTCAATAACTGATTCGTCCGTCACGGGTTTTAAGATTATTGGTTTATCATCACTATTTAAAAGTAATAAGATATTATCTTCTTTAATAACTTTCAAAGCATCCAACATATATTTAGAACTAAAGGAAATAATGATACTTTCTTTATTGTTACTTTCAATGATCAATTTTTCTTCGGCATTACCTAATTCATTTGAGGTTGAGGTAATCATCATTTCTTTATCTTTAATTTCCATTCGAATAATATTTTTTTCTTTGTTATCCGCTAAAAGAGAAGCCCGATCAACAGCATCAAATAAAGCATTTAAATTTAAATTAATAATGTAGGCATATTCATTAGGAATAAAATGACTTGTTTCCGGATAAGTTCCTTCAAGTAAATTACTTTGGAGATAAATATTTTTATAAACAAAGAGAATTTTATTTTTGAAAATATAGATTTCAACATCTTCGTCTTCTTCACTTAAGATTTTTTCTAATTCGACAATACTTTTACCCGGAATTACAATATTGATATTCTTTTCCACAATATTACTCAACCGAATATTTTTCTTGGCTAAACGATAAGAGTCCGTCGCAATACATTCCAAGATATCCCCATTAATTTTTAAATTTAGCCCGGTAAGTAAAGGTCTTACTTCTTGGTTAGATAAAGCATAAGCCGTTTGATTAATAATTTCTTTTAAAACTTGATCCTTTAAAATAATAACATCATTGTTCTTTTCAATATTAATATTTGGATAATCTAGTGGATTATAACCATTTAACCGATATTGGTTATATGGGGATGATATTTTAATTTTTAAATTATCTTCGACCTCAAACTCAATAACATCGGTAGGCATTTTCCGAATCATATCCATAAAATATTTACTTTGGATAATAACCTTACCTTTACCTTCTAGTTTCTTAATATCCTTTTCGGCAATATGAACTTTAATAGTTAGTTCACTATCACTGGCTAGTAAATCAATTCCTTTTTCTGTTAAATCAAAGACAATCCCATTTAAAACCGGAATCGTTGTCTTTTGCGTTAAGGCCTTAGTAACATTATTTAAGGCCTCTAATAAAACATTTTTTTCAATACTCCATTTCATAATTTTCTTCTCCTTCTTTTTATTATTAATTATTTTTTTTATATTAATTATAGTGTGTATATGTTAATAACTTTAATATTTTATCTTTAATATACCAATATTTATGGCGATTTTTCATAAAAAGTTATTAACATCATTTTAACTTATTTTTGATTTCTTTTAACATCTTATCCAAGTTCTCATCAGTTTTTAAATCCTTTTCAATTTTATCAATTGCCGTGGATACGGTAGAATGATCGCGACCTCCAAATTCAAAGCCAATTTTAACAAGGTTTTCATCGGTTTCCATTCGGCAGAGGTACATGGCTATATGTCTCGGTCTAACCACTTTATTACTGCGACTTTTACTTTTTAAATCCTCCACTTTAATTTGAAAGTAATCCGCCACGGCCTGTTGAATCGAAGCAATTGAATTATTCACAAAGATATTGGTATTAACATAATCTTTTAAGGCCTCGACAGCAAAATCTAAAGTTATTTTTTCCGGCACCATCATAGCGGTATAAGCCAGTAAGCGATTAATAGTGCCTTCAATATGCCGAACATCATTCACACAACCATTGGCAATATATTCAATAACATCATCGTTTAGTTTATTATCAATACTGGTATTTTTAATTTTGGCTTTAATTATTTCACATCTTAGTTCTAAATCAGGTGGATAAATATCAACTGGTAAGCCCCACATAAAGCGACTTCGCAAGCGTTCCTCAATCTTTTTTAAATCGTCGGGACTTTTATCACTACTAATAATTATTTGTTTATTGGCTTGATGGAGTTCGTTGAAAGTGTGGAAAAACTCGGTTTGGGTTTTTTCGGCGCCGACTAAAAACTGAATATCATCAATAATTAACACATCCACATTGCGGTATTTATTTTTAAATTCACTCGCATAATTTAAACTACTGGATCCTTTATCTAAAGAAGCAATCCCCGTAAAATCAGTCATAAATTCATTACTGGTTGTATATAAAACCTTTAAATTACTATGTTCGGTTATGTAATTTCCTATGGCTTGCATTAAATGGGTTTTGCCTAAACCACTCCGACCATAGATAAATAAGGGATTATGAATGACACCTGGGGTTTCAGCCACGGCTTTTGCGGCCACATAGGCCAACCGGTTCGTATTTCCGACTACATAATTATCAAAAGTATATTTTTTTTGTAAATTAGTTTTCCACTCTATTTTATTTTCTGGAATTTCTCTAACTGGTTCGATTTCCTCTTCTAAAATAGGACTAGTACTAGCCAAATATTCTTCTTCAGTTAGATATTTAAAATCATAATTAATTCCCGTTAAGGAAAAGAAAGTATTATTTATTAAATCTTGAAAAGTACTCCCTAGCATTTGCTTATGAGTATTCATGGGAACTTTAATTGTAATAAGATTATCTTTAATGTCAATGAGTTTCAATTTGGAAAACCAGATACTATAAGATTGTTGACTCACTTGGCCGGCAATTTCTAACAAAAATTTATCGAATAGTTCGTCAGTTTTCATTACCTCACCCCACTAACATTACTTCCTAAATAAATTGTAATACATTTTTTTCTAAAATAAAAGAAAAATGTCGAACCAACAACTTATTTCCAAAGTTATCAACACTCTATACTAAGGTAAAATAAGAAAAAAGTAAAGTTATTAACATTATCCACAAAATAGTTTTCCCTATTATCCCCAATTAACAACAATCCCCAATCAGGTGTTAATAATTAGTTGTTAATAATGTTGATAACTTAAAATAGTAGCATAATCGTATAAAAAATATATATAATATATAGTAATTTTATATTAATTATCTATAAAATTAATATAAAATATATTGACATTATCATATTTTTACCATATTATAAGAAAAAAAGAAAGAAGGTGAGAGTTTATGTCAACTCTAACAGCAATAAGTGTGCAAATTGATGCTAAAGATAAAGAACTAGCCAATGGTATCTTAAAAAATCTTGGTTTAAATATGAGCACTTATGTTAATATGGCAATTAAACAACTTATCAACAAAGATGGGGTTCCATTTGAAATTGTAAATACTCATCCAAATAAAGAATTATTGGCAGCATTGAATGAATCTAAACAAATTGAAAAAGAAATTAAATCGGGAAATAGAACCGGATATAGTAGTGTTAATGAAATGATGAGGTCAATAACTAATGATTAATTTTGATTTAGAGACAAAATATCATATTGATTATACAACCAAGTTTAAAAAACAACTTAAAAAGGTTCTAAATCAAGAAAAAAATATTAATCAATTATTAGAAATTATTTTTCAACTTGCCAATAAAAAACAGTTAGCTAAGAAATATAAAAATCATAAATTAGTAACTAATAAAGAATATGATCATTGTTATGAATGTCACATTAACCCGGATTGGTTATTAATATATAAGTATGTTGATGAAAACTTAGTGTTGTTATTAATTGCTACGGGAAGTCATAGTGATCTATTTAATAAATAGGGGAGAATAACGCGAAAATTCCTTGACTTATTCTTTATTTTAATATTATAATACAAGGGCTAAAAAGAAAGGGAGAAATATTATGAAAAGAACTTATCAACCCAATAATCACCGTAAAGCAAAGAAACAGGGCTTTTTTGCTCGTAAAGATACGGATATTTTAAAAAATCGTCGGAAAAAAGGTCGTAAGAAATTAATCACGACAAAATAATAAGTTTATTTTAAATATTTTCCTAAAGGAGTTAGTCTGAAAAGAAAAATGAAATTTATTTTATAAAAATAAGTAAAAAAGGGCAGACTTCCCCTTACCCCAAAGAAAGTCAAAAATAAACTTATTA
>CANRAJ010000037.1 GCA_947628545.1 uncultured Bacilli bacterium
TATTGTAAATAATGATGAAGTGATTGATTTATTATTAACATGGATTCTTTGTTTCCCACCTATAAGAGTGGCAAAAAGGGTGGTAAAACCGATGCCTGGAAACACTAAAGCAAATAATAAAAGCACCATGTTGCCAGTTTCAATAAAAGGAGGAATGGTAATTAAACAAAAAGTTGCAACAATCATTAATTTAATTAGAAAAGAAAAAATTAAACTGGATGATTCAAATATTTTATTTTTGTTTTCTTTTTTATTAATATCGCCTAATATTAAAGCACTAGTTACATAAAAATTATTATATAACATCTCCGCGGTTACTTCGGTTCGATCATAAACAAACAAGCCATCCATAAATAATTGTTCATTTAAGTTTGTTCCATCATATTCTTTTAATTTTTTAATTACAAAATTAGGTTCTTTATTTTTAAAACTAAAGAGATATTTTGGATAATCAACAGGAGCCGAAATATTTTCATAAATTTTTAATAAATTTTTATAATAAGGAATTTTTTTAGAATTAGGATCGGTTTGTTTTTCCTGATCTAGTTTATTTTTTAATTCAGTTATTTTTTTATCTGCCTTAGCCTCGGCCTCTTCACTTAACTTAACTTTTGTTGCCTTTAAATCAATATTTTTATCAGAAATAGCAAGATAACCTTTATTGGCTAGATAAATAAGTAGTGAGGTTACATCTTGATTATTAGCACTTCCCTTATATAAAAAACCAACTTCTAAACTATTTAAGCCTTGAGGGGGATAAAATTCCACCGTTTCGATAACTTGATCATCGCGTCCAAAGAAATACCAAAATAGGAGGGCTAAAACTAAAAAGCCAATAGGTAGTGCTATAAAAAGATAATTAAGAGGATTAATTTCTAAAGCAGCATTGACAAAATAACCTTCAGGCAATTCACATCTAACAGTTAATGCTTCGCCCTTTTTTAAAATACCATTATAATACCCCGTAATAGTATTAGCCGTCACACTATATTTAACATTACTATTATCGGTTGATCCTTTAAGCCCTGAAGAAAAACCTAATTTACTCGATTCAAATTCTTTAGGCATAGTAATTGTAAAAGTTACATTACCAATTACGGTATCCCAATCCGTACCAATAATATTATAATATAATTCATCATAATTCTTTTGTGGATCCTTACCTAAATTATAGGTATATTTAATTACATAAGTTTGTTGTCCTGTTAAAGTTTTAGTTTCATCCCCAATTTGTAATTTCAAATTACCATTTTCAATCTTTGAGGTATATTTATTATCAACACTAACATTCGTAACTTGAGTCCGGTTATTAGATACTGTGCCATCTAACCGAGTAACCGTATTTTTCAAAGGAATCGTCCGAAATATACCGTGCTTAGGGATATTAAAATAAGCCGTGATCGTTTCTGTTATATCAAAAGTATTATTTTCATTAACAATTATGTTTATATCATATTTATCAATAACGTATTCATAATTTTCGTATAAACTGTTGGTACTTGGTGTTAAATTAGTTTCCGAAGATTGTTCAAAATTATCTTCAAGAATTGAGATAGTTAATTGGTAGTAGGCTATTTCTTGTGAATTATGATTCTCTAAAAGATTTAAATTAGCCATTTGATTAAAATTCCTGATACCGGCCTCTATCGTAACAATGTTGTCTTTTTGGGCTAACAAAGCATAATTCTCATCATAATAGGAAACCGTTGCTTTATAATTTATTGCTTCTTTAGAACTATTTTCTACCCAACCCGTTAAACCAAAGGCTTGCGTAGATGTTGTTGAATAATCTTTAAACGAAATATTATGAAAAGATAAATAACCTATTTTTAAATTTTGCGAACTTTCAACACTTATATATTCTGTACTTTTAGTAATAGCATAAGCGGGTGAAGAAAAACATAAACTCAGTAATAAAATCAAGAAAAAGGCTAAAACTTTGATAATTTTTTTCATAACAACACTCCTAAATTATAATTCGACTTTTACATTTTCTCTTTCATTTTCTAAAGCCGCGAACATCGTTTTAGATTTATAGCCATACATTTTAGCAAAAATATTATTTGGGAACATTTCAACTTTGTTATTATAAATTCTGACAACTCCATTATAATATTTACGAGCATTAGCAATATCATCTTCTACTTTAGTTAGTTGCGTACTTAAGTCTTGAAAATTAGTGCTCGCCTTTAAATCAGGATAATTTTCCGCTAAAGCCATAATTTTACTAATTCCCTTCGCTAATTGTTCATTAGTCTTAATTTTTTCATCATCTGATAAGTTATCATAAACACCATTTCTTATTTCAACAATTTCTTTTAAAGTATTTTTTTCGTGTTGACTATAGCCTTTGACTGTTTCAACAAGATTGGGAATTAAATCCCATCTTTTTTTAAGATAAACATCCATTGTTGAAAAGGCTTCTTTTACTTTATTATTTAATTTAATTAAACTATTATATAAAACAAAAGCATAAATAATAACTAAAATCAGAATTATTAGGATAATATAAATCCCCATAATTTCACCTCCTACAATATTTTTAATTTTATCATATTTTCAATAATCCTAGAAGATCAATTGCTAAAAATTTTAAAAGTTATTATAATAAAATTAAATGAGGTTATGATGAAAATATCGAAAGAAAAAATATATCTTATTGGTAATATTATAAGTGTTACTTTTGTTTCTATTGTTTTAATTTGGGCTTTTGGGGAAAATAATATTTATACTCAACTTTTTATTTTACCCTTTATTATTTGTGCTTTAGCCAAACTATGCGAATATATTTTTCTTTTAATTAATAAAGATAAATTTGTTCCCATCTGCCAACTAATCTTTAAAATTAGTTTTAATATTTATGTCTTTGGTCTTTTAATTTATGCCTTTTATTATAGTATTAAAAATGAGGCTTATTCATCTTTTATTTTCCTAATTCCTTTTATAATCATAGGAATCATTTTATTACGCAAATTAATAAAAAAATAAAACTATGTAAAAGGTTACACAGTTTTAACTATTTAAATTAATAACATAAGTTTTATTTCGAATAGTTATTAATAGTTCCAAGGTTTCGGCTTTAGTTATTTCTTCGGGTACTTGAAGGGCTAACTTGTCCTTTAATTTAGATGGAGTAATATCTTTAACTTTAGCCACATATTCGGTATCATCATCAGCGAGTTTATAACGAACTTTAAAGAAATTATTGATAAACTTATTTACTGTTTTATTTTCCTCAGCATAGTCCGTGGTTTCATCTAAAGTAAATTCATAATCTAAAATGAGCAAGGTTTGTTTTTTAACTGCCCGATAATCGGGCACAATTACCTCTTTTAAAGTATTACAATTATTATTAAAGCATGATTCATAATCGTAAATATAACGCGAGGTTATTTCCTTGGCTTTAACCATAAAGGATGTATCGTTTAAATAAGTACTATTAAAGGTAATTAACTCATTTAATTTATTTTGTTGGACCGTGGCGGTTTGACTAATAATCACCGGTGTTAAGTCCACATTTGCTGATTTTAAACGGCCTTGTTTTTTCACACTTGTGCCACTATAAACACTTAAATAAAAATCACTGTTGATGGCTTTTTTATCTAGTTCATAAGCGAGAACAATGGTATCAGTTTCGCCGGCTTTTATTTTTTCCCCATGATAAGATTTGGCATAATCAATAAATTGACTACTAATATTTAAATTAGGTTGATAACTTTTACCATCCCCATATAATAAAAACTTACTATATTCTAAAGGTAAAGCATCCGTTTGATTATTGTTTGTGGCCGTTACTTTTAAAAGAAAATAGTATTTATTATTATCAATAACCTCACCGGCATAATTCAAATTGGAAATAATACTATCTTCCACTTTAATAGCAAAATCGGTAATAGTAAAAGTTTGCCCAATATTGTATTTAGGCGCATAAACCTCATAATTTTTCACAATGACATAAGTAGTAATAATAACAATTAAGCCAATGAGGGCAATAATAATAAATTTATTTTCTTTGGCATAATACTTAAACTCTCTTTTAAACCGATTAAAGATTCTTCGGGCTTTATAAGTTTCAAAGCCAAAGTTAATTTCTACCTCTTCACTGTCGGCTTGAGATAAATTTAATTCTTGTAAATCGGCTTTAAAATTAAATTGTTTAACATTAAAACCCAAAGCCCGAATTAACCAAAAAGGTAAAAAGAAATATTGAGGAATGACAATCATAGTTGCAATATCGCGATACATCCGGGCATTAGTTGTGGTCCAAAGTTCTTCTTCTAATCCCGTTAAAAGATGGGCAGCAATGAGAATCCCCAAAAATAAAACAACATAATAAATAATGGCCATTAAATAAATTTTGGTTGGTTTTTTCTTATATGTTAAAAGCACATGCATCATGATTAGCAAAGCAAACATAATAAGTAAACTTAAATACACAAAAACACTAATGTAATTGCTAGCCATATGCTCAGTTATGGAGGCAACATAGCCGTTGGCTACAAAGGAAGAAAAAAAGTTGACTAAAGGATTCAGTTGCCAAATAACAAATGCCGCGAGTAAAAGCAATAGCAAATGAATTAAACGAAAGTATTTAATCATTAACCCGTATGGTTTTTTTAGTATCACTTTGTCTTCCCTTTCCTTTTAATTAATTGTAACAAAAGGAAGAAAAAATAGCAATTTATTAAGCACTGAAACTTGTTTATTTGACAAAAAAGGACAAAAAAACTAATTGCTTATCTTTTGGCAATTAGTACTTGATCTTTTAATAAATAAATGGTGGGATTTTCACGTAATAATTTATTTTGATCAACTTTAAACATATTGGCCACCGTTTCTAAAGTGTCACCCTCAGCCGTTATATAATAACTATAGCCACTTTTGGGAATTAACAATTCTTGATTCGGATAAATATAATCTTCCATATCGAGGCCATTTAAACTGGCTAATAATTGGGGATTAATATTGTATTTCCGGGCAATTTTATATAAGGAATCTCCGGCCTCAATATTATAAATACTAAAATATTGGTCTTTATTCTCGGGAACAACGATATCCATTCCCACCCTTAAATTATTTAAATAATCCGCATCATTTAGTTCTTGTAACGCAGCAACCGTTGTTTTAAACTTACGAGCAATACTCGAGAGAGAATCTCCTGCGCTAATTCGGTAATAGTTCATTTTACTCACTTCCTAATTATATGGTATGAGTAATTAGGGCAAATGGTTAATCAAAAAGATATATCATATTACGGGTATTATATTGCCATTCACTATAACTTAAGAGTTTTGTAAAGCCCGTATAAAGATTGAAATAATATAAACTGTCCCCGGCGACAAAATAAACATCGTAATCTTTGATTTCAATAATACTCGTAACCCCACTTGTAATAAAAATTAATTGATCATTTATTTGTGCATACAAATTATCATCTTTTAAAACATAAGTCATAAACTCTTTACTGGTAAAAGCATAATCTTTATTAATTAGTTTAGTCATCGATACTTTTTCCCATTTGCTATTTTTTAAAATTTGACCAGCGATTTTTTGTAATTTTCTTTGTTTTAAGTTAAGTGCATACTCTTCCTTATTTTTTCGATCAACTAAATAAAGATTATTTTTATGACTACCTAAATAATAACTATCAAAGTAAAGATCCCGATCAAAACTAATTTCGGTAACTTTGCCATTTTTACTATCAATAATAAACCCATCCCGGAAAATATATTCGTCTTTTTGATTAGGAACAAATAGATAACGATTGTTACCATAACTTAATTTTAAATTGTAATAATCTTTGGTAAATAAACTGATAGTTTTCGCATCATCCCCATTTAAATAAAGAAAATTATGATAATTCCAAAGCAGATATTTCCGATTATTTAGATTGTAAATGGTAACATTTTCATATGTTTTAAGGGCTTTATTTTTCTCAGGCAAAGTATGGTTCTTAAAAGTTAAGTTGGTGCCATCTAAACATAAATCATAAAATTTCAAATATTTACTTTTGATACTTAGGCAATTTGCCTTCTTATCAGTTACCTTGATTTGACTAATTAATTTCCGATGGCGATTATATTTGGCTTTAAGCACATATTCGTACTTTTGATCCCCTTTTTGCACCGTAAAATAATATAATTGTTCCTTTTTATTATATTTTTCGGTTACATTATATTTATTGATATCATATTTTAGTTCATAACTTACGGGACGCCAAAAGAAATATAAAAAAAGAAAAAATAATATTACTAGAACAATAATAAAACTACTTTGTCTTTTCATAATTATTTTCTCGTGGTTTGTATAACTTTTTGGCTTGCATCATAAACTCAGTAATATTAGTTTCAATTTCATCTAATGCCCCTTTAGGTAAGTTACTTAAGATAACCTCTTCTTTAACGGTATCAATAGTTATTTTACCCCAGATAAGGCCTTGATAAACTAATAAATCGTTATATAAGTCGGGTGTAATGGAACTAAAGAAATAACCAAATACGACTCTTTTTTGGGCTAGTAATAACCGTTTATTAGTTAATACAACGACACAAGTCGTAAAAATATCATAAAACTCATTATTTTTTTGGGCTGGGAAAACATAAATTACTTCTTCCCCAGGATTCAAATGGCGATCAATAACCTCACAATGTTTTTTAATTCGCCAAGAAACGCCCGTGGCATATTTTTTCTTAAACGCGATAGCTTTATCGTAAACGATACTCATTTAACCTCACCTAATCTTATTTTATAACATAATTATTAATTCTGCAATTAATTAACTCCGCGCCGCCCCATCAACACTTAAAATGGCGCCCGTGATATAACCGGCCATCGGACTAGCCAAGAAAAGAAAGGCATTAGCGATATCTTCGGCTTGACCAATTCGGCCTAAAGGAATAGTTTTAACAAGGGGTTCAATCATTTCTTTAGGTAAACTAGCAACCATATCAGTATTGATAATTCCTGGTGCTACAGCGTTAACCCGAATATTAAATGGGCCTAGTTCTCGGGCTAAGGATTTTGTTAAGCCATTGACTGCAAACTTAGAAGCCGGATAACCAACTCCGGAAGGTTGACCATAGATACTAACCATCGAACTCGTATTTAAAATAACACCGCCTTTTTGTTCTTTCATGTAAGGTACAACCGCTTTCGTTAAATTAAAAATGGCATTAACATTTAAATCCATTATTTTACTAAATTCAGCATAAGTCGTGGCCTCAATTTTTTTATTGGCGCTCATTCCAGCATTGTTAATTAAAATATCAATATGACCATATTCTAATATTATTTTAGCCACATATTCAGTTACCGCCTCCGGATTATTTAAATCAAGGGGAGACCCTGCCACGGATAATTTTTCTTCTTTTAATTTGGCTAAGGCCTTATTAACCGTTTCTTCTTTGGAACCCAAAATGATAACCTTGGCCTTGGCCTCCGCAAATTTCTTAGCCGTTTCATAACCAATGCCCCGCGTACCACCTGATATAAGGACAACTTTATCTTCAAACATTTATATCACCAATTCCATTTTAGCATAATTAATCATCATAATCATCTAAAAAATTATGTTCTTGACCTTGATAAGAATAACCTAAAACACAATCAAGATTAACATTAGTTAAACTCATAAAAATATTGTGATCAATGTTCGGATTAACTTCTCTTAATTTTTTAATTAATTGTTTCATTTCACTACGTTTACCATCACCCGCTTCTAACGCACAATTTTCGGTAAACATACAAGCACAGTTAATAAAGTCTAAATTATGCCGTTTTTTCCAAGCCAAGATGTCTTGTTCTTTCACTAAATAAAGTGGTCTAATTAATTCTAAACCCGCGAAATTCGTACTTTTTAATTTAGGCATCATGGTTTTTATTTCAGAACCATAAAACATTGATAAAAGCGTTGTTTCAATAACATCATCGAAATGGTGACCCAAAGCAATTTTGTTACAGCCCAATTCTTCGGCTTTCCCATAAAGAAACCCGCGCCGCATGCGTGCACATAAATAACAAGGACTTTTGCCTTCGGATTTTTGAACTACCTCAAAGATATCACTTTTAAAGATTTCAATATCCAAATGTAATCGTTTTCCCATGTTTTTTATTTTAGTTAAATTTGCTGAACTATAGCCCGGATCCATTACAACATAATGGGCCGTAAAAGGGACATCACTATGTTTTTGTAATTCTTGAATGCATTTAGCCATTAAAAAAGAATCTTTGCCCCCACTGATACAAACCATAATTTTATCATTGGCCGCAATTAATTTATAATCTTTTACCGCTTTGACAAATTTTGACCAAATCGTTTTGCGATAAGTTTTAATAATACTTCTTTCAATTTCTTGATGTTCTTCCATAAAAAAACTCCTTAAAAGATATTAATATTTTAACATACTTTTAAGAAAGTCGTTTATTTTTTAATCAATATTTATTATTTCGTATTCCCGAGAACCAAGGCCTAGAGCTGCTGCTTCTTCAACCGTATGAATGGCATGCAAATCATGCATTCTTTGAATTAAAGATTCCTTGCCGGCATCCGAAGAATTAATAATCATATCGTAAGCACATTGATCGATAGCCACCGGATCTAAAGAGGCCAAAATACCAATGTCTTGCATTTCGGGATCATGAGGATTAGAATCACAGTCACAGTCGATGGAAATATTATTTAATACATTAATATAAGCCATATTTTTCGGACCAAAATGCGTTACCACGGCCTTATCGGCTTCCGCCATACTTTCTAAAAAGCCATCTTGATCGTCCGTATGGCTCCACATCGCATCGGGATCAGTCGTAATACCTACGGAATGAATCCAGGCCTTACCATTACTCGAAGCCACACCAATACTCATATTTTTTAAAGCACCGCCAAAGCCACCCATGGCATGACCTTTAAAGTGGGATAACATTAACATGGAATCATAATTGGCTAAATGTGATCCGACATAATTTTTTCCTTGAAGGTGTTTTCCGCCTTCGAAAGAAAGTACCATTTCGCCTTCTTCGTCCATAATATCACAAGGGGCAATATCTAAAAAGCCATGATCTTTAATGGCTTGCCAGTGATCAGCACTGGTAAATCTTTTACCCCGATAAGCCGTATTGCATTCCACAATCGTCCCCTTTAATTTAGTTACTAAATCTTTAATTAATTCCGGTTTTAAATAATTATGACCACCGGGTTCTCCCGTTGAAATCTTAACGGCAACTTTACCTTTAAGTTCCCTTCCTAGGGCTTCATAAATCTTTACTAATCCGGTACTACTAATATCCTTCGTAAAATAAACTTTTGCTTTCACTTTCCATTCTCCTTTCATTATAGTTATTTTATCATTTCTAAACTGGCATGTAAATTAGGTTTTGGTTTTTTTAAACTACGACTACGCGTTAAATATTTGCTCTTTTGTTGTTCTTTCGTATCTAAAAAGTCATTTATTTTTTGTTGCATGTCAGGAACTATAATTTCGCCTTTAATTTCTTTTAAGCAATTAATAACCTCGGCTTCCGCGGCATAAAGGTCTTCCACCAAAACAATGCTCTTTTCCTTAATTAATTCACCGTTAGCCCCGGCTTCAAAGCGATTAAAGATTCGAACTAACCGTTGCATTGTTTTATTCGTATTATCCACCGGATCATTAAAATTAAAAAGCCGGAATGTATCAATATCTTTTAACAAAGGTAACATATTCTTTTCTTCTTCCCCTTTATGATGTGAAATAAATTGGTAACTTTGCTTGGCAATATCCGCGGTATAAAGATATTGTCTTATAGTATGTCCTTCTTTATCTTGCCGGTAAAAACTAATATTTAAATTAGTAAATACACCATGATTAAGCACAAGAGCTACCTCCATTTGGCAGTTATTGGTCTTAATTATCTCCGTATAAGTTTTATTTTGAGTTAAATCATCAAAACTAACAGTCACTAACCCATTTTTAATTGCGTAACTTTCATCGGTATAAACTAAGCTTTTATCCCCTTTAGTAAATCTAAAATACGAATTATTGGGATAACTACTAATTTGATAAGTACCATCATGATCTTTAGCAAGTTTAGTTACAGTAATTAAACCATCTTTTTGAAAAGTAATCTTTTTATTCTTTTTCCCATTAATTAACCAAGTTACTTGATCAGCACTATAAAAGGATTCGTCAATTGTAAAAATATCATTTTGTTCTGGCAATAAATTGTCGTCTAAATAAGAGACGTGATCAAATGATTTATCTTCCAGCCAATACTTTCCTTCATCGAAAAGGAAACTCGCAATATCTGTCATTTCTTTAGTTAAAGTGCCTAATACTAAATGATTATGGCGATTAAAATATTTATATTTTATTTCTCCTGGTCCCTTAGCACAACGGTGATAAGTTGCCGGATCAATTTTCGTTAAATCAACATTATTAGCCAGTGTAATTAAAATATTTTGATTTTCAAACATATAGAAACCTAATGAGGCAACAATATTATCAACAATTTGGCTTATTTCTTTAGGACTATTTACCTTATTTTCATCAAAAGCAATCGCTATTTCTAAGTTCTTCGTTTGAATATTAGGATATAGCGTAACTGTTCCTAGGCAACTATCTTCCCGATAAATAAGATAAGCCATTTCTCCTTTCGCTAAATCGAGCGTATTTTTTCGTAAAACAATTTGGTCATTGCTTTCTCTTAAAGCAATGTTGCGATATTGCATAACCAAAACCTCCTATCCTTAACAATATTGTACTAAATTTCTAACGAAAAGTCTATGAAGTAAAACAAGTTTTACTTCACAAAAAAGTACAAAGCGTGTAGAA
>CANRAJ010000038.1 GCA_947628545.1 uncultured Bacilli bacterium
CACTTAAGTGGAGGCCAATAGTAAAGCCTTTTAGGCGCAAATGAAAAACCACCAGCTATGCTGGTGGATAATTATTTTATGAAATGAAAACTTTATGATATAATGGAATTGTAGGAGTGAGAAGATGAAATTAAGAAAAATCGTGGGTTTTATTATTTTGGCTTTAGTTTTAGCAAGTGCTGGGTATATTGTTTACCGCATAATTGATGAAAAACGGGCTTGGAAAGTCGAAATCACGGAAGAAGAAATTAATGTTCGGAGTAAACATAATTTATATGAAGCCAAATTAACGACGGTAAAAAAAGGCGAAACTTATCGTGTTTTAGAAATTTATTTAAAAGATCGCCGGTATGTTTGGTATAAAATAAAATTGGCTAAAGATAAAACGGGTTGGATTGCCAGTGGGCGAAATAATCCGTATGTGAAAGAAATCAATAATCCGAATGTCGAAGATGCCAATACGGGTGAAGCCTATGAGTTAGATTATAAAGCCCCGGTGGTAAAGTTTGATGAGGATGTCTATCATGTTTATGATATTAAAAGTATTTCTTATGATCATATTACCATTGAAGATGCCTCCAAATATAAAATTGAACATAAAGTATACTATGAACCTTTCCCAGAAGATAGTGATATACCACAATATTGGATTCAATATATTGTGACCGATGAAGCCGGTAATCAAACGCGAAAGGTGCAAAAAATTGAATTTGATATTGAGCCAAGTAGTAATCAAGTATTAGATTTTGAAACGGAATTTAAAAGATAAAATGTCAAGCGTTGCCAATTGACATTTTTCTTTGCTAAAAAACTTTTTTTTACTTGAATTTTTGGTATAATAAAATATATGGTGGTAGTAAATGAAAAAGTTTAAATTAAAAAAAGATATTCCTTCTTTTTGGGTGTTTTTAATTGCTTTTACTTATTTAGAATTAGTTTTTAAAATTGTTGCCAAAGTTAATATTTTTTCGCTTAATACCTTGAATAATTTATTATTTATTCTCTTTTTTAGTTTAGTTTGTCAATTTATCGTTTCGTTATTTTCCTCCAAGATTTCCGATATTATTTTACCCGTCATTGTCATTATGGTAACCATTTTTTATAGTATTCAAATAGTGGTTTATAATATTTTTGGTTTTTATTTTACTTTTTCCCTTTTGGGGGCAACCAATCAAGTTTTAGAATTTGCCGGCGATATGTTTCGTTTAATTTGGCAAAATGTTTTATATTTAATTGTTTTATTTATACCAACTATTTTAGTTTTTGTCTTAAATAGAAATATTAAATATAATCATTTAAGTAGCAAAAAAATTTGGTTATTTTTACCGCTTATTTTAGTAAGTTATGGGCTATTTGCGATTAGTTTATTAATTGGCAAAAGTACTGAGGCTTCTCCTTATAAATTATATTATGAAACGCGAAATATGGAATTAAGTTTAAAAAGATTAGGTGTCGTTGATAGCATGTTTTTGGATTTAGAAAGATCAATTTTTGGTTTTAATGAAAAAATAACGATTTTAGATAATGGGGAAGAACAAGTAGTAAGTCCTGATGGTAATGAAGAAAATCCGATTACTTATGAATATAATAATTTAGATTATGATTTTAGTAGTTTAATTAGTAAAGCCAGTGGGACAGTTAAAAGTATGCACCAATATTTTGAAAATGAAACGGGTACATTACAAAATGAATATACGGGTTATTTTAAAGATAAGAACTTAATTTTATTTATGGCCGAAAGTTTTAACGAAATTGCCGTTGATCCTAAACTTACGCCAACATTATATAAATTAGTCAATAATGGTTTTGTTTTTGATAATTTCTATACGCCAACGATAAGTAGTACCATTGGCGGCGAGTTTCAAGAAGTTACGGGCTTAGTGGCCGCGGATGGTTTTATAACGCCTTGGAAAGCCGGGACGAATAGTTTTCCGTTTGGCTTAGGTACGATGTTTAAAAAGGCCGGTTTCTTAACTCATGCTTATCATGATCATTCTTATACTTTCCAAAGTCGGTATAAATATTTAAAGGCTTTGGGCTTTGATAATTTCTTAGGTTGTAAAAATGGTTTAGAAACGCGCATTAATTGTGATATTTGGCCCGAGAGTGATGTGGAAATGATTGAGGCTACTTTCGATGATTATGGCACCAGTGGGAAACAATTTTTCACTTATTATGTCACGGTAAGTGGCCATGGGGGCTATGCTTGGAGTGGTAATAATATGAGTAAGAAACATCGCTTGGAGGTCGCTGATTTACCATATAGTGAAGATGTTAAGGCTTATTTAGCCGCCCAAATTGAACTTGATAAGGCTTTGGAATTATTAATTCAAAAGTTGAGTGAGGCGGGTATCCTAGATGATACGGTTATTGCTTTAGTTGGTGATCATTATCCTTATATGTTAGGTGTCGATGCCGTCAATGAAGTTGCCAAAACACCTAAAGATGCAGTTATTGAAATCAATCATAGTAATTTCATTTTGTGGAATAATAAAATGGCTAAAGTTAAAGTTAGCAAAGTCGGTAGTCAAATTGATGTTTTGCCAACACTATATAATATCTTTGGTTTAAAATATGATTCGCGGTTAATCATCGGTAAAGATATTTTAAGTACCGAACCTGGTCTTGCCATTTTTGATAATCGGTCGTGGGTAAGTGATAAGGGTTCTTATTATGCGGCTTCAAGTAAGTTTGTCCCCCGCGATGGAGTCGAAGTTGAAGATGGTTATGTATCTTATATGAATAAAGTTGTTGGTAATAAAATTAATATGAGTAAATTAATTTTAACCGAAAATTATTATCAATATTTTTAAAAGGAGACATTATGTGTGGAATTGTCGGATTTATAGATCAAACGCCTAATAAAAAGCCTATTATTGAGCGCATGAGTGCTAAAATTGCCCATCGGGGACCGGATGGGGAAGGCTTTTATTTCCATGATGATGTGGCTTTAGCCCATCGGCGCCTTTCCATTATTGATTTAAAGGGTGGCAGCCAACCCATGTTTAATGAGGATAAATCGCTCGTCGTTATTTTTAATGGCGAAATTTATAACTATTTAGAATTAAAAAAAGAATTGGCCGCCAAGCATCAATTTGCAACCCAAAGTGATACGGAGGTTTTACTCCATGGTTATGAAACCTGGGGGAAAGATTTACCCAAACACTTAAGGGGCATGTTTGCTTTTGCGATTTATGATACGAACCAAAAAAGTTTATTTTTAGCCCGGGATAATTTTGGCATCAAACCCCTTTATTATGCCAAGATGAATGATACCTTTATGTTTGCTTCTGAGATTAAAGCGTTATTAGAACATCCTCATTTTACGAAGGAACTTAATAAAAAATTATTAGGCCCTTATTTATCTTTTAGTTTTACCCCAACAACGGAAACTTTTTTTACCGGTGTTTATCGTTTAGATGCGGGTTGTAGTTTAACTTATCAAAATGGAAAAATCACGATTGATCGTTATTTTCAAAAAGAGTTTAAAACTAAAGAAATGGCCTATGAAGATGCTGTTAAGGCGATTAGCGAGATTATGGCCGATTCGGTTTCCAAACATCTTTTAAGTGATGTGGAGGTGGGTTCTTTTCTCTCCAGTGGCGTTGATTCTTCTTATTTAGTCGCATTAGCCCGGCCTGATAAAACTTATACGGTTGGTTACGATATAGCGGCTTACAATGAAATTGCTTATGCGGAAGATTTAGCCGCGAAATTAAAAATAAATAATACCTCAAAGGTGATTACAAAAGCCGAATATATGGATGTTATTCCCAAAATTATGTATCATTTAGATGAACCGGCTTCCGATCCGGCGGCCGTGGCTTTATATTTCGTGGCGCAGCTGGCCAGTAAAGATGTCAAAGTTGTTTTATCCGGCGAGGGCTCTGATGAGTTTTTTGGCGGTTATAATATCTATCGGCAAGATGTCGATTGGGCTTGGTATAATAAAATTCCTTATTTTATTCGTCATGCCATTGCCTGCCTTTGTCGTCTTTTACCAGAGGTTAAAGGCGTTAATTTTCTGATTCGTCGGGGCGAAAGATTAGAAAATTCTTATATTGGAGTTAACCGTGTCTTTGGCGATAAAGAAGTTAAAAAAACATTAAAGAATAAAAATTATTTGAAAAATCAAGAAGTGACGGCCCAAACTTATCAAAATTATGCCGGTGAAAGTGACATTGTCAAAATGCAAGCCATCGATATGGATTTTTGGTTAATGAAAGATATTTTACTTAAAGCCGATCGAATGACGATGGCCTCATCTTTAGAAGGGCGCGTTCCATTTATTGATAAAGAGGTTTTTAAAGTGGCCTCTAGTTTACCGATGAATTATAAAGTAACTAAAGAAAATACCAAAGTTGCTTTGCGGGATGCGGCGAAAAAAGTGATTCCCAATGAGGCCTATAAAAAGAAAAAATTGGGCTTTCCGGTTCCGGTTCGGGAATGGATGCGGGAAGATGATTTTTACAATATGATTAAAAAGGCCTTTTTAACCGATGCCGCCCAAGAGTTTTTTAACCAAAAATATTTATTAAAACTTTTAGATGATCATAAAAATAAATGGAAAGATAATTATCGAAAAGTGTGGACTGTTTATTGTTTCTTAGTTTGGTATCAAACTTTTTTTGCCCCTGAAGTCCCAGGGCTATGATATAATGATTTAGGTGAGAGTATGGAATACATTATAATTGGTCTTTTAAGTTTAATTTTAGTTTTACTAATTATTTTACTTTTACGCAAACACAATAATAATGATTTAACCGAAAGATTAGGCCATTTTGAAGCCAATATCAATAAAGAAATTGGTAATTTTAAGTTTGATTTTACCAAAGAATTATTAAATGATTTTGAAAAATTAAATGAAAAAATTGAACGGAAATTATCGTTAATTAATGATGCTGTCAATGAACGCTTAGATCAAAATTTTGAAAAAAGTAATAAAACTTTTATGAGTGTTTTAGAACGTTTAACCAAAATTGATGAAGCCCAAAAGAAAATTGATAGTTTGAGTAGTGAAATAGTCTCTTTACAAAGTGTTTTAACTGATAAAAAGACGCGGGGAACTTTTGGGGAGGTCAATCTCGAATACATTTTAAATAATGCTTTTGGTTCACGTTCCAGTGGCATCTATGAAACGCAACATAAGTTTAGTAATGGTTATATTGTCGATTGTTTGCTTTATGCCCCGTCCCCATTAGGAACGATTGCGATTGACTCCAAGTTTCCTTTGGAAAACTATCAACGCATGACGGATAAATCGAAAACGAAAGAAGAACGGTTGCAAGCGGAAAAATTATTTGTTGGGGATGTGAAAAAACATATTACGGCGATTGCCGAGAAATATATTATCCCGGGAGAAACGACGGAAGAAGCCATTATGTTTTTGCCGGCTGAGGCGATATTCGCTGAAATTAATGCTTATCATCCGGATTTAATTCAATTTGCTTATAATAAAAAGGTTTGGATTACAGGACCAACTACTTTAATCAGTACATTATCCATAATTAGTATGATTATTAAAAATATGGAACGCGATAAATATGCCAAGGTAATTCACGAAGAATTAAATAAATTAAGTGTGGAATTTAACAGGTATAAAGAAAGATGGGATAAATTATCGCGGAATGTTAAAAGTGTTAATCAAAGTATTGAAGAATTACATACCACGAGTGAAAAAATTCAAAAACGGTTTGCAAGTATCAATGGTGTCGAAATTGATAAATTGCAAAATACGCCAGGTTTAGACCAACTAGAAGATATTAAATAAAAATGAATATGATATAATGAAAAAGAAAAAGAGGAGATTTAGATGACGAATAAATTAGCGGCTTTTTTTGTTAAAACATTTGGTTTTTTAGGAACGACATTACTCGGTAAAAACTTAACGATTTTTTTAGTTTCCTTAATGCCTATTTTAGAACTTCGGGGCGGCATGATTGCGGCCTGTTTGTTGGGCTTAAATCCTTATTGGAGCCTGCTTGTTTGTATTATTGCCAATATTATTCCGATACCTTTAATTTTATGGTTTATCACTCCGGTTTTCGATTGGTTTAAGAAAAAGAAATTTTTAAAAGGCTTTGCTAATTGGTGCGAACGTCATGCCCAAAAGAATTTAGGCAAAATTGATTCTTTAAAATATTATGGTTTATTTGTCTTTGTGGCGGTTCCGCTTCCCACAACTGGAGCCTGGACTGGTTGTTTAATCGCGGCTCTTTTGGGCTTAGATAAGAAAAAATCCATGTTGGCCGCCATGGCAGGTGTTTTAGTAGCGGGCTTAATTATGTTAGTTGTATCTTACGGCATTTTAGGAGGCATCTGCGGATGAAAATATATCTAATTAGTAACAATTTAGTGTTAAATGATATAACTTACGAATCGGAAATGGCTCTCGATTTAAAAAGAGCCACGCGGCCTTTAGCAATTGAAGGGGAAAAAGCGGCGTTCAAATTGGCCCAAAAATTGCCGGTCGAACTTTTATATTCTTCGACGTATGCCTCAGCTTTAGCCACGGCCAAATATTTTAGTGAAGCATCAGGCATTAATATAAACATCAATCAACATTTAGATGATGCTAAAATTGGTTCGATGGGGCGCCACAATATTAAAATGTTGCGCTTTATGCAAGAACGAAACTTTGATTATAAATATCCGAGTGGTGAAAGCTTAAATGAAACTAAATTAAGAGTGAGTAAAGTCTTTGGCAATATTTTAAAAAATAATCGGGATACGGCTGTTGTAACCCATAAAAGAACGATTATGTCTTTATTGCTTAAATATTGCACCACGGGTTATAATTTAAATGAACGCTTAATTTTAAGTTATAATGATAAAGTCATCTTAGATGATAGTGAAAATGATATTGATGTTTTAATCTTAACGGTTGAAGATGGTAAAATTATTGATATTGATAATTTAGAAGAATAAAGGAAGGGAAAAGTTATGGAAATACCAGTAAAAATTATGATTAGTAATCGGCATGTGCATTTAACGGAAGAAACTTATTATAAGTTATTTGATGAAGAATTGACTAAATACAAGGATTTAAATCAAATTGGTCAATTTGCGGCCAACCAAAAGTTAACAATTAAAACGGCGGCTGGCGAATTTGAAAATGTGCGGATTGTGGGACCATTTCGCTCTTACAACCAAATTGAAATTGCCGCCAGCGATGCGCGAAAATTAAAAATTAATCCTCCGGTTCGGCGCAGCGGCGAGGTTGAAGGTGCGGCGGAAGTGGAACTTGTTACACCTAAAGCGACGATTAAACTTGCTAATTGTATTATTGCTAATCGCCACGTACATTTTAATCCTAAGCAAGCGGAGGAATTAGGTATTCGCCATAAAGATAATTTAGAATTGCAAATTGATGGTATTAAACGGGGCACCATTGATCTTGAGGCTTCGGTAACCGATAATGGTTACTTTGAAGTTCATTTAGATATCGATGATGCCAATGCCTTTTTGCTCGAAAATGGGACGGAGGCTACGTTAATTATCTAGAAAGGACGATTTATGGATTGGCAAATTGGTAAGCTAAAAATTGCAAACCCGATTGTTTTAGCCCCCATGGCGGGAATATCTAATCCCACGTATATTAAAATTTGTGCCGAAATGGGTTGTGGTTATGCGATTACCGAATTAATTAGTTCGGAGGCTATTGTGCGAAGTAATGCAAAGACCTTTGCAATGCTTAAAGGACTGAAACAAATAAAAATTCCGGTAGCCATTCAAATTTTTGGTGCTAATCCCAAGACGATGGCGGAGGCGGCTAAAATCTTGGTTGCGAAATTTCATCACCAAGGGCCAATCGATATTAATATGGGTTGTCCCGTTCCCAAAATTGCTTTACGGAATGAAGCGGGTAGTGCCTTACTAAAAAATCCGGCTTTAATTAAAAAAATTGTAGAAGCGGTAGTTGAGGCCGTTAATGTCCCGGTTACGGTTAAAATTCGAAGCGGCTGGGATGAGGCAAGTATCAATGCGGTTGAAGTCGCCCAAATATGTGAGGCCGCGGGCGCTCAAGCCATTACCGTTCATGCACGCACTAGAGCCCAAGGTTATAGTGGTAAAGCCAATTGGCAAATCATTAAAGATGTGGTCGAGGCCGTTAAAATTCCGGTTATTGGCAATGGTGATGTTGTAACTTGCTATGATGCGAAACGAATGCTGATGGAAACCGGATGTACAGCCGTCATGATTGGTCGGGCTCTTTTAGGTAATCCGTGGTTAATAAAAGAATGCCTTACCTTTTTAAAAGATGAAACACCACCTCATCCTGTGGGGATAGAGGAAAAACTGTCAATGATGCGGTATCATTTTGCAAAACTTGTTAAACTTCAAGGGGAAAAAGTAGCCGTATTAGAAATGCGAACGCAATTTATGCATTATTTAAAAGGTATACCCGAAAGCAAAGGTATTAAAGAAAAATTGTGCCTTGCTAAAAGTAAAAAAGAAATTATGCAGATTTTAGATACCTATGAACAGGACTTAAATAAAAATAATGTAATTTAAAAACAGATCATTGGGACCTGTTTTTCTTTTTTCTAATAATTGGTTATATATAAATCAATATATTCTTCTAAAGTTAATTTATTTTCGTATATTATTTTGGCGGCTTCTTCGCCAACATAGCGAATATGCCAATTTTCTTCTTGGTAACCAGTGATGAATTCTTTATCTTTTGGAAACCTTATAATAAAGCCAAAGCGATGCGCGTTATTTTTTAGCCATTCGTAATCGCTATCGTTTAGCCGGCGACTGGCAGGTGTATCCGGGTTTTTTAAATCAATAGCCAGACCTGTTTGGTGTTCACTACAACCCGGTCTAGCCGAGTAGGTATCGGCCGCGGATGCTCCATCTTCAGCTACATAATTATCATATAAAGTTTTTTGAAAATTATAATTTCGGTAACTCGTTGTAGGTAAAAGGGTTATTCCAATTTCTTTCGTAACTGCTTCTTGTAATTTAACTAAAGCCTTTTGGGCAATTTCCCGCATGGGGACTTCATTACCATAAGCCCCTTTTAAATAAGCCAGATCACTCGGGGTGTAATTTGCTTCTAAACAATTATATTTATTAACTAAAACTAAATTACTATTACCATCGGTAACCGTATGGGGATTAGTATAAACCGGTAAGTCTAAATTAATATTGACATAAGTTACAACATCTTCATAACTATACTTATGTTCTTTATAATAAGCATTATATCTTTCTAAATTATCGACATTAAAGTTTTTAATTTTATAATAATTTTGAATATCTTGATATTCTAATTTGGCTAATTTTTCTTGGTTCGTTTTACTTAATTTTAAAATATAATTTATTTCTTCTCCTTGGTAACCTTTAGGTAAAAAAGTAGTTAAGATAGTAGCAAAATCATCTTCCTCACGATAATTAATTTTGGCATATTCTTTTAAATATTTTTCCTCATAAAGATCATTTTTTAAAACAAATTCTAAAGTTTTAGAAGCATATTTTTCCGAAATATGATGTTCTTTTAATAAAGAATTATCAATTTTTTCGGCATCTTTTTTAAAATATTTAAAACCGATTAAACCAATTAAACCAATCAGTACAATAAATAAGCAAAATTTGACACCCGGTTTAAGTTTCATTATTACCACCTAGAATAATTATATTTGATTTTTTTCTTAAATGCAAAAAAATTAGTTAGCGTAAATATTTTTGATTAAAGGAATGTAGAATATAAAAAAAAAGGAAAATATGATATAATGTATAGCAAGTTATGAAAGTTTTTGTGCAAGCAAAAAGTTTTATAACTGCATTGTACTATGATTTCTAACGACTAAAGTCCTATAAGGAAAAAGTAAAATTGGAATAATCCTAAATTTTAAAGGAAAAAGCCATTAACTATAGAAATTAAGAAACAAAATAGTTATAAAACTAAAATTAAAAAAAATTAAAGAGATTACACTTAAAAAGTGCAATAAAAAGTAAAATTTGAAAATAAAAATATTAGAGTCGAAAGAAATTGAAATTAGAATTGGATAAGGAAGATTTACAAGAAGGACATAAAAACTTATGCAATTCTTTTTTTATAGAAATAGAAAAATCACTAAAAATCCTTTGTCCAATTAAAATGCGACATAGCTTAATAATAGATTTTTTACAACGGTTAGCAAGCAAACCATAGTGTTTGATTTTAGTAAAATATTTAGGAAGAACATGAAGTAAAAATCTCCGAATAAATTCTTCACCAGAGATAGTCATGAGTTTAAATTTATCATTGTCTTTGTAATCTTTGTATTCAAAGGTAACAGAAGTATCAGTAATATTCTTAATTCTTTCATTAGAAATGCAAATACGAAAAGCATATCTACCAATATATTCAATAACATTTTCAGCATTACCCTTGGGAGGTTCAATGTAAGTAACCCAATCTTTATGATATAAAGGTTCTAAAAACTTATTTAAATTTTTAAGATTTTTAAGATGTTTTAAATGATTAGGAAGTTGTAAATCTAAAGATTTAAGATAAGCTAAAAATTTACCTTTAAATAAAGAAGATAAAACTTGAACTTTAAAAAGATA
>CANRAJ010000039.1 GCA_947628545.1 uncultured Bacilli bacterium
GAAGGAGTTTTTATTTTCAACTCACCGCTTAAGCTTTACTGAACCCCTAGCCTAGCTAGGGGTTTTCTTTATACAATAAAAAAGCCCTTTTTAAAGGCCTTTATGTAAGTTAGCAAAGACAATCTACATATGTGTCTGATAAGCATCTAATTGAACATAAACAACTACAATCCATTGTAAAGAAGACATTGGTTGCCACATATGGTAGGACACTTGTCGTATCATCATTTGGTGCTAAAACGCGGAAAGTACAACAATTTCCTTCAATTTTTTCCACCCGGAAGACATTTGAGCAAGTAGCCGTTTGACCAGCCCCCGCACAATCCTCCGTAGAATCTTTATTTATTGGCATACTCCAAGGTGTTCCATTACCGCAACAAGTGTAAAGCATTACTGGTCTTGTGTTGCAAATTAAGCAATTAGCGCCGCCACCTAAAACTGGTCGATCACAGGTTTGTAAGCAATTATCGGGGCAAGCATTTTCTTGCAAAACTAAAATGACACAAAGTATTTCATTAATGCAGCTGCCTTGTTGTTCATTATTTGTATTATTGTTATTCATCTTTTTTCACCCTTTCATGTATTCTCATTAATAATTTATGATTATTTAAAAAATACGTGCTTGCTTCGTTAGGGTTTTAATTTTTTTAAAATTATAGTATAATGTAAAAGGTGATAGATATGTCAACAATAGTTCAATATTTAATAATTGCGGTCGTTTTAATTATAATTTCTTTAGTTATTGTGAAATTAACCAAAAGAGATTTTCATATTGAGGCCAATAAATTAATTACTTATTTAGGAGGCAAAGATAATATTATCAATGCCGAATATAACATGAGTCGTTTCAAAGTAATTTTAAAAGATGTTTCCTTGGCCGATAAAGAAGCCATTCAGAAATTAGGCGCCAAAGGAATTGTCGAAATTGATAACCAATTAAAAATAATCTTTGGGAAAAATGCTAAACAATTAAAAAAGTATATCGAAGACATAATCTGATATACTTTTTTTATAAGTTAATCTTTAAACATTTTTAAATATTGATCTAATATTTTATCTTCTTCGCTAGCAATAAGTTTAACAAAATCCGTATAATCATGCGTTACCATGGCTTTATCTAAGGCCTCATAATATTTGGCCCGCGCATTCGTTTTAATAATTATTGGTAAATACCCTTTTTGCATGGCCTCAAAGTTCATTAATAACCGAGCAGTTCGTCCATTGCCATCAACAAACGGATGAATAAAGACAAACTCCCCATGCAATAAAGCCGCTTTAATTAAAGGATGATACTTATCCCAATGTGCATAACGCAACATTAACTTAGCCATTGCTTCAGGAACTTTTAAATAATCAGGGGGCGTTAAAGAAGCCCCGGATATTTGGACATTGGCCAAACGATATTTACCCGCATTCTCCGAATCAATTCCTTTTAAAATCAAACTATGAATACTTTTAATATACCATTCGGACATCGCTACTTTATCTTTAATTAACTCTTCTAAAAATAAAATGGCCTCGCGGTGATTAATAACCTCTAAATGTTCTCTAACCGATTTTCCCCCAATGGTAATTCCTTCTAAAACGACTTTAGTTTCCCGTAGTGTTAAAGTATTACCTTCGATGGCATTACTATTATATGTCCAATTTAGAATATTGTTTTCTTCTAAAGTTTTTAAAGTTGTCGGTGCTAAAGGGCGCATTTTATTTAATTGGGCTAATTTAGCATCAATATTTTTAAAATAATCCGCCGGTAAATTAAGAATAATCTCGGTCTTATCCTTAAATCTTTTATCCGCCGGTTTCGTGGCCTCATCCGGAATAAACCATACAGTCCCGATTTTTTTAGCCCCGGCAATCCGGCCATCTTGAATTAATTGTCTAATCCGCCGCGGACTAATACGCCATTTTTGACTCGCTTCTTTAATTTGCATCCAATCACCTCGTTTAATATATTATACCGACAACGGAATAATATGTCAATTTCTCTTTTAAAAAAATTGATGTTCCCATCAACTTTTCTAAATTTTTTCGATATCCAAAATATCCGTTATTTTAATTAAACTACCATCCAAAGTTAATAAATTCAAATTGGTATAACCGACAATATCGACAACTTTCGTCCCATTTTTAAAAGTTATTTTCACTTTACTTTTATAAACATGATCTTTCCGGCTAAATATTTCATTAATTTTTTTACTGATATCTTGGGGACTATTGGTTTTAACGACACGATCTTCGCTGCTGCGATAAGTTTCTTGTACATTATTTATTTTTTTATTAATTGGATTGGCATAAACACTAGGTAATTTGGCCATAATTCCACCTCACCATATTTTATGATAAAATTTGATAATTGAACCATAATAAGGATATGAAAACCAAGAAAAAATACTATAGTGCCCTTTTTATTCCTTTGTTAATAATTATGATTATTAGTTTTTTTAATATGCAAAACGCCAAACTAATTAAATCGACATACGAACTCCATTTACTAAAACAAATGCTTTGGTATTTATTAGGTTTTTTATTAATTATTATCATCCAGAAATTAAATCTCAAAGAACTTTTTAAATATAGTTTTATACTTTATTTACTTTCAATTATTTTACTGGCTTTAGTTTTAGTTTTCGGTCGCACTATCAATGGGGCGAAGGCCTGGTTTAGTTTGGGCTTTTTGACCTTTCAACCAAGTGAACTAGTTAAGTTTACCCTGGCCTTATATTTAGCCCAAGTTATTAGTCAAAGTAAATTAAAAGACAAAAAAGACGAACTAAAATTAATTTTAAAAACCTCCCTTATTACGTTCATTCCTTCCCTTTTAGTTTTCTTAGAACCCGACACCGGAGCCATTATTTTTTATCTTTTAATTTTAATTAGTATGCTTATCTTTGCTCCCATCAATAAATGGTGGTTTGGGCTTTTAGCCATAATTTTTCTTTTCTTTCTTACTACCTTTATCATCCTTTATTTATTTCGCCAAGAACTCTTAATTAAGCTAATTGGCACGAGTTTTTTCTATCGCGTCGAACGAATCTTAAAGTTTACCACCAATAGCAGTTATCAACTCGAAAACGCTTTAATTGTGATCGGTAGTGCTGGTTTATGGGGTACTGGTCTCAATAAAATTAGTTTATATATTCCCGAGGCTCCCACTGATTTTATTTTTGCTTTTAATATTGGTAACTTTGGGCTTTTAAGTGGTTTTTTAATTCTTTTATCCTACTTGGTTCTCGATTTATTTTTAATTAAAGTTTTAAAAAAGATCACCAGTAAAAAAATAAAACTATTTGTCATTAGTTTTATTTGTCTTTTCTTATTTCAAGAAGTGATTAATATTGGCATGAATCTCGGTCTCTTACCGATTATTGGTATTCCCCTTCCCTTTTTAAGTTATGGCGGTTCCACAATTATTATCTATTTTCTTTTTTTAGCCATTATTTTAAACTTTTTAAAAAGCGAAGGCGCTAATATCTATTAACGGTAAGGGACATAATAACTATAAGAACTATTATAATAAGGAGCATTATAACCATATGAGGGATATGATTGATATGGCGCCACATTATAAATCGGCCGCGGTCTTGTTAAACCCACAGCTGCCCCTCCGGCTAAACCACCAAGTAAAAATGGTACAATGAATTGCCGTTCATTATAAGCGTTATAAGGCATGGGATATCTCATTTTTAAATCTCCTTTCATTTTATCTTATGAGATCCCCTTAATTTGGTTTGAATAATCGCCTAAAAAGCCATATTTTGGCCAAGAAAAAGTAGTCCTTGGCTACTTCATTAATGCTAAATAATAATTTTTTTTGCCCCGTTTAATTAGTAAAACTTCCCCATCAATTGCCATTTTTTTCGTAATAATAGCATCAATGTCGGTAAGTTTCGTATTATTAATGCTGATAGCGTTGCCACTTACCATTTCCCGGGCTTCTCTTTTACTACTACAAATACCATTAGCAACAAGTAAATCTAAAATATTAATACCTTCTTTAACCGTAAAATTAGGTAAATCTTTTAAACTTGAAATAATATCTTCCTTACTTAAATTCCAAATTTTATCACTAAATAACGATTCACTAATACTTAAAGCATGTTCATATTCTTCGGACCCATGAATATCCGTAATAATTTCTTGGGCTAATCTTTTATGGGCCGCTCTTAATTCCGGATGTTCCGTATTTTGTTTTTCGTACGCGCTAATTTCTTCGGGTGTTAAAAACGTTAATTTTTTCAAATAATCAATAATCATACTATCTTCTAAGTTAATTAAATATTGATATAATTCATAAGCCGAGGTTTTATTTTTATCAAGCCATAAAGCATTGCCTTCTGTTTTCCCGAATTTAACCCCATGGGAATCGGTAACTAAAGGCATAACCATACCATAAGCCGTTTTATCGAGTTTTTTCCGAATAAGTTCAATACCAGAGGTAATATTACCCCATTGATCAGAACCCGCGACTTGTAAAGTACAATTTCTAGTTTCGTATAAATGCAGAAAATCAAGGGCTTGTAAAATCATATAAGAAAACTCCGCATAAGTAATGCCACTTTCTAACCGCGATTTAACTTTATCTTTGGCTAACATATAATTAATATTAAAGTATTTTCCGTAATCTCTTAAAAAATCTAAAACATTAATATCTTTAGTCCAATCATAGTTATTGACAACTTCAAAACCAAAAATTTTTTCGGCTTGGGCTTTTAAACCCGCAAAGTTTTTTAAAACTTCTTCTTTACTAATCATGGGTCTTTCACTCGTCGGTTTAGGATCACCAATTAAACCCGTAGCACCACCCACTAGTAAAATTGGATGATGGCCAGCTTTAGCTAATCTTTTTGAAATTAAAAAAGACGAATAATGACCAATATGCATCGAATCAGCGGTTGGATCAGTTCCAATATAAAAAGTTAAACCTCCCGCGTTTAATTTATCAATTAATTCGGGATCCGATATATCTTGAATTAAACCCCGCCATTTCAAATCTTCATAAACTGTCATAATACCCTCGTTTCTTTAATAATCTAAACTATTTTTATCTAACTTAACATCAATATTAATATTATTTATTTTTTCGGCATTTATTTCAATAACAGGAAGTAAACCTATTATTATTCTAACTTAATAGTTTCAAAATTACAATAAATTCCATTCCAAAAAAATTCCCTTAGTGGAGTTTTTTTGGAGTGGGCTTTTACATTTCCACATTAGTATAAATTTCGGAAACATCTTCAATTTCATCTAATAACTTATATAAACGATCATAAATTTCTTTATCTTCGCCCGTAAGCGTTATTTTATCCTTGGCATACATACCAACTTCATCCAAAATAAATTCCACATTAGGGATTAATTTTTCTAATAGATCTTTTAAAGGATTCATATCCGTAGGATTAACACTGATGATGATTTCGCCATCAACACTTTCAAAATCCACTGGTTCAATTCCCGCTTCTAGTAAAGCATTAAAGATTTCTTCTTCGTTGGCATATTTAAAAGAAACAATTCCTAAATGATCATAGTTATAGGCAACGGAATTGGTAACCCCTAAACTTTTATTAACTTTATTAAAAGCCGCGCGCACCATGCCCACCGTCCGGTTTACATTATCCGTTAAACATTTAATGATAAAAGTTGAGGCTCCGGGACCAAAGCCCTCATAAACAACTTCATGATAGTCTTCGCCCCCAACACCTTTGGCTTTTTCAATAGCCCGATTGATAATATCACTCGGTACTTGTTGCTTTTTGGCTTTATCAATTAACCGTTTTAAAATAACATTACTATCCGGATCAGGTAACCCCTTTTTGGCGGCAAGATAAATTTCTTTCGCAAAGGTAGTATAAATTTTTCCCTTCGCCGCACCCGTTTTTTGAATACTATATTTTCTTACTTCATATGCTCTTCCCATACTGTCCTCCTATAATTTTAATGCTTGTACAAAGCGTTCAACGCCCCCGGGATTTATTTTTGTTTTCCGCAGGTGTCGCATAACTCTTTTAATATTATATACTTTATAGTAAGTAAAGTCACTCTTTTTCATTAAATATTCGGCAATGGCAATTACTAAATCCCGATCATTATCTTTTTTAAATAGTAACCGCATTTCTTTTAATGTTTGCGCTTTTACTCGGCTTACCATTTTGGTATAAACCCTAGGTTTTAACTTTTTAAAAAGATATTTTTGCCCATCTAATTTTTTAATAACTTTTAACGTATCATAATAACCTAATTTAATATTATCGCGAATTAAACTTTGATCTAAGGTAAAGATACTGCCTAAAGAACGACTCGGTTTTAAAATCGTCACCCGACTTTTATCTTTAGTTAGTTGTTTAATGCCCACGGCTCTAAGGTCTATAGCATAAATATGTTCATAATTTTTTTCAATTAACATATTGACGGGCATGGCATCGTAAAAACCCCCATCAATATAATATTTATCATCAATAATCTTTTCGTATTTAAAAACCGGATGATAACAACTACCTAAAATATATTCATTCATTTTCCCAAGTGGTATATTTTCCTTAAAAACATATAAGGGCTTTAAGGGTTTTAACCGAACGGTTACTAACCCATAATCTTTTTGGCTTTTCCGGATATCTTCTTCAATTTCAAATTCTTCTAATAAGTTTTTAAGTCCTGAGGTACTTAACCCCTTATTTTTAATAATTTGAGAAAATTGCACCGCTAAAGTTTTATAATCCTTAACTTTTTTATGTTTATTAATTAAAGCCGTCACTAAATTCTCATCTAGGCCAAGTAATTCTCCTACTTTAACATTTTGCCAAAAACGCAATAGTTCACGTTCGCGTCCCGCGGCTAAAAAAGCCGCATTAAAAGAACCAATACTGGTTCCCACAAAACCATCAAACTTGATATGGCATTTTTTAAAAGCCCAAAAACAACCGACTTCGTAAGCCCCCCGGACACTCCCGCCGGATAAGGCCAACCCTATCATTTGGGCTCCTTCACAAATAGATTAGTAATAAACCGACTAATTTTCCGCTTCTTGCCTTGATTTTTTAAATGGGCATAGTAATCTGAAAGCGTACTTGTTTGATAATGAATTAAGTCATTTAATTTTTGATCTTGGCTCGTTGGATAATCCTTTTTATCTAAGAATAACCGCGAAGCAATATATTTCCAAGTCAAGCCATAGGCTCTTAAGGCCTTTTTAATAAAATCATGATAAACTAACGTAAAACTACTAGTAACATTAAAGGTTTTTTTATTCAATTCTTTTAAATAATTAATGCCTTTAACTAAACTATAAGCCGCATCTTCTTTGGTAATACAAGCTAAAGTATCATTTTTCTTCGCATCAAAAGTCATTGATTCATTAAAATCACTTAATAGATAAGGAAAACGATAAATCGTATAATTTTTTAGTTTTTTCTTAATTAAATTTTCACTTTCTAACTTGGCTTTTAAATAATAATCTAATTCATTAACTTTAACCGCACTTTTGCTTGTAACATCTTCTTTTTCTTTATATAAAGCCATCGCGGAAGGATAAAATAAATGACATTCGGGATTATAATAACTTATGGCCCGGACAATATTTTCCGTACCTTTAAAATCAATTTCGTGGGCTAAGCCTTTTTTTAAATCGCCAAGGACAGAGGTAACACTAGCCAAATGAATACAAATATCGAAATCCTTAACTAAGGCCTCAATTAAAACACGATTACAAACATCACCATAGATAACATTAACCCGTTTTTTATATTTTTTTAATTTTTGCATTGATTTATTATTTTTTAAATCTAAAGCCGCGATTTCGTATTTACCTTCACTTAAAAGATACTTTAATACTTGTTGGCCCACTGTGCCGGCGGCTCCGGTAACTAATACTTTTTTCATTTTTTACTCCTTCCTAAAGTAAATTAATAATAATTAATATAATTGTCCCTATTATTATACCATACATTGTTTCTTTTTGCTGCCGGTTATTAATAATTTCCCTGAGTAATTCAAATAATAATAGATGGAGAATCATGCCCATTACTAAGCACAAAATAATACTGGCTAAAACATCGGGAATTGTGCCAAATAACATAGCGAAAAGGCCCCCAAAAAAGGTTGATAGAATTAAAATAATTAAATAAAAGAGATTCTTTTTATGATTAAAACTACTTCCCATTTGTAAACCTAAAGGTAAATTATGAAACCCGATGCCTATACACATCAAAAATCCCGCTTTTACGTCCGTTTCGCTTAAACTATATAAACCAAAACCCTCGAAAATATTATGTAATACTAAAGCAATAATCGTAATTAAACCAATATGACTTAAATGCAGAACATGATCTTTCGATTCATAATCATTATCATGGTGATGGTGTTCATGATGTGGTAAAATTAAATCAAATAATTTTAAGAAAAGTAAACCGATTACAATAAAAATTAACGTCCACCATTTTTTTAATTCGATAATTTCTGGCGCTAAATCAAAAATAATTAAACCTAAAATAACCACAAAAGCACAGGATGTCGCCATAATCGTTAAAGCTTTTTTATGTTTACTAAATTGATAAAGGAAGATGCCAATTAAAAAAAACAAACCGCTTATTAAAGTAAAAATTAAACCAATCATAATCTCACTTCCCATCTAATTGTACTATTTTTTTAAGCAAAAAAAAAGACCACAAATTGTGATCTTAATTAACTAATCTTCTCCAGCAGTTGAAGCACCAGTATTGCAATCAACTGATTCAAAATGGATAGCGGCTTTAAATTCTTTAGGAGTCGTCGTTCCAGATTCTTCACTATAGGTACCGGCATTATCACTTTGATCGAAATTATAGTTTACAATATAGGCTTTGATGTTCCATTTATCGATAACGGTTTCGCCACCATTTGCTTGAATTTTAAAGACAAAATCAGTATCATCAAAACTGCCATCTTTGCCTTTGACAGCGGCTTCAGCATTTGGAATCCGATATTGTAGAGTACCATCTTTACCAGCCCGCGTAATATCAAATCCTTGAATGGTAACATCACCACCACCGGCGGTTTGTTTTAATTCTCCGGTTGAGTAGATCTTATGAGCGGCTTGCATATAATCAAGTTTTTCAATAACGGTTATAGCTTGACCTTCTTCCACTACTTCTTCAGGAGTGGCATGTTTACCAGTGGCTTTAGTTAATTCTAATACTAATTCTGGCACTTTACTATTTGATTCATTTTTAATCGCATCGTATCCCGTACCAGGATTGGCAGCTGAATAATCAAAGTCATTCTTCGTTACTACTAACGTTGCACTGTAACACATATCGGCAACAGCATCACCATTTCCGCCTTGATATTTTACATATGGTTCACTTTCCCCATATGTACCTTCTTCCCGGACATCAGCTTGGGCTTCGGCAAAATTGCTCATATTGGCAAGCAAATTAATGGCGTTGCCTTCATAAAATGTTGAAGTATTAACGGTTTCCGTTTCAACATTAACATTAGTATCCGCCTTTCCGGTATTTTGTGAGGTAAAGAACGCAAACGTTGCCCCCACGACAGCCACTAGCAATGTTGCTATTGCTATAACTGTTAATAAAATAGTATTTTTTCGGTCCATTTTAAGTTCTGTTATTCTCCTTCCTATTTTAATAATACCTAGTTTTAGATTAAATGTCAATTATTTCTTATAGATTTGACATCTCTTTAAAAAGAAAAACAAGTCACAAAAAAACTGTAAGTTTTTTCGTCTTACAGCTTATTCGCTAGCGGTTGATTCACCAGACTGACAATCAACTGATTCAAAATGAAGTGCCGCTTTAAATTCTTTTGGTGTTATCGTACCATCTTCATTAGCAGTTCCGGCATTATCGCTTTGATCAAAATTGTAATTAATAATATAAGCTTTAACATCCCACTTATCAATTTTAGTCTTGCCACTATCAGCTTCGATTTTAAAGATAAAATCAGTATTTTCAAAACTACCATCTTTACCTTTAACAGCACCAGTTTCATTTGGAATTCGATATGATTCTACGCCAGCTTTAGTAATATCAAAACCTTGAATAGTGACATCTTTTGTTGCTGGGTCAGATTTTTGACTAGCAGTCGAATACATTTGATGAGCAGCTGGCATATAATCCAATTTTTCAATAACGGTAATTGGCTTTGCTTCTTCTACAACTTCCTCAGGGGTTGAATGTTCACCTGTGGCTTTAGATAAAACTAAAACTAATTCTGGGGCTTTACCGCCAGTTAAGATAGATTCATAACCCGTACCAGGATTGGCTTTAGAATAATCAAAATCATTCTTACTAACAACTAAGGTAGCACTATAGCACATAGGCGCAGGATCTTCACCAGTTCCGCCTTGATACTTAACGTATGGTTGACTTTCCCCATGGGTACCTTCTTCCGTAATATCTGCTTGACTTTCGGCAAAGTTACTCATATTGGCAAGCAAATTAATGGCTTTACCTTCATAAAAAGTTGAGGTATTAACGGTTTCCGTTTCAACATTAACATTAGTA
>CANRAJ010000040.1 GCA_947628545.1 uncultured Bacilli bacterium
GGATATAAAAAGATGAAAAAGTTTTCCACATTTTCATCTTTTTTCTTGTCAACTATTTTTTTACCTAAACTCAAATTTCTCTATTTTTGAGGTACATAATTTTCCACAAAAATATTATTTTCGTATCGCGATAATAATTTTTCTTTAATTAAATTTAATTCAAAATATGATAAGTCAGTTATTTTTCGTCCTTGTAAAATAGTTTCAAGAGGATAATTTAATTCTTGAGCATAGTTCAATACTTCGACTTGCAAATCTTTTTTCTTTGCCATTTTTAATAATTTAAAATCCAATCTTAAATGAAGCATAATAGCCCTAATTTTAGCAGCACTAAGGACTCCCTTTTGATCTTTTAAAAAGGCTTTTAAATTTTCTAATGTGGCACCATATCTTTTATAACTAGGTTCTATTTGGCCAATTAACCCCATTAAATCGTTATATGCTTTGATATTATTTACCACATCGTTTGTTGTAGATTTAATTTCATTTTCTTCACATTCACCATAAATGGCTAATTGTTCAATAATTGTTTTTTTAACAAGTTCCAAATTTGGTAAAGAATTTTTTAAATCAACACTAAATAAATTATCAGCATTATTATAAAAGTAATTTAAATCAATTCCTATTTTGGCAGCATATTCTTCAATTTCCATGAAAAGAGATTGCATCTTTTTGTTTTTAATATGACGATAATTATCTTTTATTTTTTGCATGTAACTATTAATTTTTTCTAGTTTAATTTTACCTCTTTTATTGATCAAAGACATTTTAATTTCTTTTAAAGTTTGACCAAATTCATTATATTTAGGTTCCAATTCATCAATTAATTTCATTAATTCATCATATGCCATTACCGAACCAATATAATCATTTAAAGCATCATTTATAATCACTTTAATGTCGGCGAATTCCTTGGCCATTATTTTACCCCGATTACTAGGATTAAGTAAGCGGTCAATTGGTTCAACTAAATTAATATTATACCGTAGCATCCGATCTTTGATTTTAACATAATAATCTTGAAATTCATCAAATGCTATTTCATTTTCCCGAATTATTTCATCTTCGGTTTTAACTTTATTTTTGGTACGACCATTAAAAATGCCATTCAAAAAATCACCCAAGCGACTTTTTTCGCGGGCTTCGACTTCTTTTAAAACCACTTTATAGGCTTCATTAATATCTTTTAATTTTTCTTCATTTGCCTTTAAAATTCTTTCGGGAGCATTAGGATATTTATCTGGATGATAAAACTTTGCCAATTCGTGATATGCTTTTTTGACATCATTAACAGAGGCTTCTTTTGCCACTCCGAGAATTAAATAATAATCCTTTGCCATTAATACCAACCCTTTTTAAATTTCCCCTTTTATTCTACCTTGATCTAGGGGTTTATAGTCAAGTCTAAAAGTTAAAATTCTTTTCATTTTACTTCTTTTTGACAGACTTTTAATTCTTAAAACGATATAATCCCAAATCTAACAGTAGTTGGGGAACCCGATTTCTTTTAGCCACTTTTTCGACGGAACCATTTTGATCAATAAACCGACATTCAACTAAAAATTTAGAGGCTAGTTTTTCATCTTTTAATAAAAATACAATGGGGGCAATAGCCTTAGTAAGTTCGGGATTATTCCAGACCATTTTAGCAAATATTGGCACTCTTTCCGGTGCAATATATGTTCCCATTAAGATTATTTCATAGATATTTAAACCTAATTTTTCTAAAACTTCTTTAATATCAAGCCCAAAATACCTTTTTTCATATGCGGCAATACTTGCTAAATCATAATTTTGCTGCGTTAAGAATAAGTGCATGGCACTAGTAAAATGAATTTGATTCATGGCCTCATCATTTTCTAAGGTTTTAGTTATTGTATTGATAAATGTTTCATAAGCCAGTAAAGTCTGATAATCATATTTTTCTCTCATATTAGTTATAATATGATATAACCCTTGACATAAAGCAAAGGCATATCGCCGATCTAAAAAATTCAATTTATTAATTAAACTATACACTTTTGCTTGTTCGTTTTGACATAATTCTTTCTTTTCCGCTTGTTGATAGAGTTTTAAAGTTCCCTTATTAATTAATTTTTCTTGGAAATCCGCGAGTTCCCTAGCTGTTTCTTGCTCAAAAGGCGGATAATTTAATTCTCCTTGATAAGATAAATTTGAGCCATCACTAAAATAAATTTTTTGGTCACTAAAATTAAGAGTATGTTCCCTTTTTTCTTCGATAACCTTTTTCGCTAAAGTACCACTAATATACATCAAAATCACCCACTTGGCTGCCTATTATATCATTTTTTGGTAATTTTGCAAGTTTTTCCACCTATTTGGTATTATTGTTTTTCCACCTATTTGGTATTATTGTATTCCGCCTATTTGGTATTATTGTCCGTTAAATTGCAATCAATATTGGCACAAGTTTCCTTTTTCAATTCTATTTCAATGGTTGAATGTTCAATATGCCATTGGACCAAAATATTGCGAACTTCCGTCTTTATTTTACTACTATAACGGTTACAAACAACATGCATAGTAGCAAAATTATGATAGCCATCAATACTACGCAAATGAAAATGGTGAATATCAATAATGCCTTTAATATTCATTAATTCTTGCTTTAACTTGGCTAAATCAATATCTGTAGGCACTTTTTCAAAAAATAAATCCATAATTTTTTGAACTTGACAGCCCGCATGGTAAAAAATATATAATGCTACGCCAATCGAAAGAACAGCATCTAAATAGATAATTTGGGTTAGACGCATAATAATAGCCCCAATTAAAACTACAACCCAACCCAAAACATCCTCTAACATATGCAGATTAACGGCCTTTTCATTTAAAGAGTTACCATCTTTAGTATAAAGACAGGCTAGTAAATTTATCGCTACACCCAAAATGGCTAAATAAAGAATTCCATCATAATTTAAAGGCACCGGATTAATAATTCTTTTAATCGATTCGATAATTACTACTAAAGAACCGATTAATAAAATAACTGTTGTAATAATGCTTCCCAAAACAGAATAACGAACATAACCATAAGTATATTTATTGTTGGCTTTTTGGTGACTCTTTTTTTCTAAAATAAAGGATAAGCCAATACTTAAAGCATCACCAAAATCATGTAAAGAATCGGCTAAAATGGCAATACTACCAGTTAAAAGGCCACCAATTAATTCAATAACCGAAAAAACTAAATTTAAAAGAAAAGCCACAAGGATATTTTGAACTGTTTTCATATTCCCACCTATTATATTTTAACACAGAATAGGACAATCGTTTATTTTATTCTTTCTTTAATTACATCTTCACTCGTAATATGACCAATAAGCAGGGATGATTGAGGATCATGTTCCTCACGATTATGTTTAACCATCTTTTCATCATAATTGGCATAACAATACTGACAAAAATGGGGACAGGTATTATAAGCACCAATATCGACCATTTGGACACATTGACATTTTTGGCCCGCCCGGGCTTTCCAACGGGGATATTTTTTACCTGTTAAATGGTAAGCCATTTCGGCCGAAAGACACTCGCCCACCCTAAAACCATATTCTTCTAAGTTACGGTCTTCAAAACAAGTTTGGACACTCATACCATATTGTTGAGCAGTTTGACTAAAACTTCGGCCAATGCCAGCCAAATCAGCTTCTTGGAAAGGTTTTAAGGCTAAAGTTTGGGCATGACGGCGCACATTTTTATAATCATCAATAAAAGATACAATAAAATGCTTAACATAACCATCTAATAACTGACATAACCGAGCAAAGGCTTTTTGATGATAAGCCACATTATATTTTTCATTTAATAATATTGGATCATAACGAACATATAAATTATCTATTCCAATAATTTGCGATAATTTTTTTATCCCTTCAATAATATGCGTTTTATCTTTAACATGAGGTTCAATATCTTTTTGATAGGGAGTTAAAGTCACATGGAAAATAAGCGGCTTTTTAATTTCTTCAAGATAATCTAAAATTGGCCAAGGATTTTTCGTACAAAATAAAATAGCATCCACATCTTGAAAATTAATCCGACTGACAAAATGGGGATTAAAAGGATTACGGACGTCGACAAAACCGGCCCGATAGCGATTCATAAACCATTTGGTATAAAAAGCCACAATATCGGTTCGTCCACTGACATTCAAAATCATCATAACCTAACTTTCTTTTATAAAAACACTTGTTACCTTATTTACTACCAAATTATAACTATTATCAACTAATTTTAAAATAGTGGCTAGTTCTAAGGTACCATCGAGTTTTATTGTTAGCCAACTTCTTTTATTCATGTGATAAGCTGGGAAAATATGTTCATAATCTATAACTTCGGCTACCTGATCTTTAGCATATCGTAAATTAAGAACTTCATATTTTTGCGTACTATCTAAACCTAATTTATCCCCAGTAATAACCATCAGTAATCCATACCATTTTTGATTTGGCGCGTAACGCCAAATAGCCGCATCGGGTAAATTAGCCCATAAAAACTCTAAATCGGCTTGATATTTTTCTTTAATATACTTAATAATGGCCTTAGTTTGTTCCTGTTTAAAAACATCTTCATCCGTACAATTAGCAAAAAAATCGGCAATAACATCTTCATATGCGGCTTTTATTTTGCTAGCATATTCTCCTAACGTAGTTTTCAGATCCACTAAAATATACTCTTCTTTACTTTTGGTATCTTTAACTTGTGTCGTTATCTCACTATCTTTAACGCTAATTTCTACTTTAAAACTTTTATTTTTTAAATCCTTCTCATAGATCCAACCATCCTGATGTTTTTTAAAACCATATTCGCTTAATTTAGAGTAGTTTATTTTCCGATGCGCAAGTCTTTCTTTTAAATTCCGCATTAGTAACTCCTATTTTTTGAACTTTTCCCAAATATCTTCATTTATTTGGTCCCGAATTAAAGGGAAAGCATTCCGCAACCGATTGTGGCGCCAGTAGTGATTAATAATTTTTCTTTTAATCTTTTCCACTTGTTCGGTATTATCTTCTTTTTTAAAGGTAATTTTTTTCAAGTGATCCGCCACTTCTAAGGACACTTTCGCATCGATTATATAATTTATTAAGATGATAAGACAAATAATATTTAAATAAAGATGCGGAATTAATCTTAACTCTTTAAAAATAAAGGGATTAATAAAATTAATGATTAAAACCCCGGCTAACCCAAAATAAATTAAATATTCTAAACAAATTCGACCATTAAGATTAAATTTCTTTTGGCTATAATCCCACCATCTGGCCTTATAAACTTTTTCCATGAAGTAAGAAAAGAAATATTCAATACTGCCACATAATAATAAAGAACTTAGAAAAGTAATTTCTATGTTGGGTGACTGTTTTAATAAAAGCGTAATTAAGGTTGCCCCCACGCCATAGATGGGAATATAAGGGCCAATAAAAAAGCCCCGATTAACAATCTTTTTTTCATGAAACCAATTGTTAACCATCTCTACTATCCAACCTATGATGGAATAAATTGTAAATAATAAAAAATACTCTTCAATTGTTCTAAGCATCATTTTCCTCATTTCTTTTATTATTATTATTATTATTTGCTATAACAATTTAAGTATAACACAAAAAGAAAGGAAAACGAATACTTTCCGTTTCCCTTAAGATTCATTATTTTAATAAGGCCTTGGTTATTGTTACTTTTTCGCAACTATCACTTTTTTCATTATAAGTATATTCCTCGCTTGAGCACTTTTTAGTTGCTGTTCCGGTTTCTGTTTCCACACATTTAGAGCCCCGTAATTCACCCTTTGTACAAGAATAAGTTGTTATTACTTTAACCGACTTATGACATTTAAAATCGTTGCCTAAAGTATAACCAGCATCACATTTAGCAATACTTTTTGCCTCCGCGGGGGTTTCATAACAATCTTCATTTGGTCCTTGGCGACAAATTCGAATGATACAAGCCCCATCTTTAACTCCTACTGCTTGATAATACCAACCATTGCTTTCTTGATGTTGCGTGTAACTTTCCATACACTCGTAATCAAATCCTGGTTGTTTTGTATCCGTAGTACTTAGACACATATCACCCTTTAGTTCATAACCAGTAGCACAACCTCTAGTGGCTTTAGCGTTAGTTGTAGTTGTTTTAACACACTTGCCATCTGTTACTTTAAAGCCATCTTCGCATTCGATAATAGCATCTTCCGTAGCCACAACTTCACAATTTTCACCCTTTAGGGTGCCTTTTTCACAATAATATTCTTTTTCATTTTCTTTAGTTTCCTTGGCCTCTTTACTACCACAACCGGTAAGAGTTAAGACAAGGATTCCACACATTAAAATACTAAATAACTTTTTCATTTTTCTCCTACTTAATTAATAATAAACGACCACAACGCCATCATCCCGCGTTGAATTCTCAGGATCATAAATATTGTATGATACCCCATACCAGGTAGTACCACAATCATCGACAATTTCATCACAATTTACGGTAAATACCCGACTATCAACATTATCCGTTATATCAAAGAAGGCCGTACTTTGACTTTCTTTTGTACATTCTTCTTTGGTCGCATAAAAATATTTATAATTTTTCGTAAATTTTTTCGGTGTACAAGCCTCAGTTGGAGTAGTTGTCGGAGTTTCTTCCGGAGTTTTTGTAGGTGCTTCTTCTACTTTATCTTGCGTTTCTTCTTTTTCTTCAACTTCATTTGCCTTATCATCCACCACCGGTGCCGTAATATTGGTTTCGGTATTAACTTTTTCTTTATTGCCACATCCCGTTAAAAAGAAAACACAAAATAAAGCTATAAATATACCTGATAATTTTTTCATTTTACCACATCCTAATTATTTTTCTAAAGCCTTGGTTGTTGTTATTTTTTCGCATCGCTTACTTTCGGTATTATAAGTAAAACCAGCAGTTTTACAGGTATTGGTTACATCTTTAGTATCGGTAATCGTACATTTTGAACCACTTAATTTGCCTTCTTTACAAGTATAAGTTGTTTTTACAGTACTTGTTTTATAACATTTACCATCAATTTCTTTGGTATCACTTGGACATGCCGTAACTGTAGTATATTCTGTTCTATTAATTTCTCCTCCATCACATTTACCTTCATACCAATGTGTACAAGCGCTATACCAACATTCACCATTTTCTTCGTAAACTGTATTTTTGCTAGTTTTTCCATCAATATCGGTATATTCGCCGATATCAAATTCTTTAGGTAAACGGCATTCTTGAGTAGTTACTTTATCGTAAGTTTCATTACTTAGACAATTATTACCACTTAAAGTAAAACCTTCACTGCAAGTTTTGGTGGCGGTAGCATTCGCCGTCGTCGTTTTTACACATTTGCCATCCGTTAGTTTATAGTCATCTTCACATGTTGCCACGGCTTCTTCGGTTTCAACTGTTTCACAATTTTGTCCCTTTAAAGTTCCCGTTTCACAATAATAATCCTTTTGATCTTCTTTGGCTTCCTTCGCTTCATTACTACCACATCCCGTAATAGTTAAAGCAAGAACACCACATAATAAAATACTTAATACTTTTTTCATAAAAATCCTTCCTTAATTACTTTTCTAAGGCCTTGGTTGTTGTTATTTTTTCGCATTGCTTACTTTCGGTATTATAAGTAAAACCATCAGTTTTACAAGTGTTGGTTACTTCTTTCGTATCGGTAATTGTGCATTTTGAACCACTTAATTTGCCTTCTTTACAAGAGTAAGTTGTTTTTACTTTACTTGTTTTATAACATTTACCATCAATTTCTTTCGTACCACTTGGACAAGCATTAACTGTCGTTGGTTCATATTCCTCTATTACACCATCCATACACATATCATCTCTGTATTTAACACACATAGATGTTGAACATTTACCTTCTTCATTTAAACTACCTTTTGTAAAACCTTCATCCGCTAAATCTTGAGGTAAAATACATTCTTTAGTTGCCACTTTAGCGGTTGTTTCATTACTGACACAGGTACTACCATTTAATGTATAGCCATCACTACAAGTTTTCGTGGCGGTAGCATTCGCCGTCGTCGTTTTAACACATTTACCATCTGTTAGTTTATAGTCATCTTCGCATGTTGCTACGGCTTCTTCGATTTCAACTGTTTCACAATTTTTCCCCTTTAAAGTTCCCGTTTCACAATAATAATCCTTTTGATCTTCTTTGGCTTCCTTCGCTTCATTACTACCACATCCCGTAATAGTTAAAGCTAAGATTCCACATAGTAAAATATTTAATGCTTTTTTCATAAAAATTCCTTCCTAAATTATTTTTCTAAGGCCTTCGTGGTCGTTACTTTTTCGCATTGTTTATTTTCAGTATTATAAGTAAACCCAGCAGTTTTACAAGTATTGGTTACATCTTTAGTGTCGGTGATTGTGCATTTTGAACCACTTAATTTGCCTTCTTTACAAGTATAAGTTGTTTTTACATTACTTGTTTTATAGCATTTGCCATCGACTTCTTTCATGCCGTTTTCACAACCTAACTCATAAATAGGTTCAACATAATCTTCATAGCAATCTGTACCATCGGCATTTTGACAAATTTGCACAATACATTTATGATCTTCCGCCCGCACTGAACGATAATAATAATTTCGATCAGGATCATAATTAAATTTTTCTTGAATACCACCACGGCAAGCTGGAACCAATTCACGATCGACACCTGTTTTGCTAAGACAACTACCATTTTTAAGTTCATAACCATCACTGCAAGTTTTGGTCGCTGTAGCTTTTACGCTTGTTGTTTTAACACATTTACCATCGGTTATTTTATAACCATCTTCGCAAGTTGACTCGGCTTCTTCAGTTTCAACTACTTCACAATTTTGACCCTTTAATGTACCTTCTTCGCAATAATATTCTTTTTCATCAACAAGCGCTTCTTTTGTTTCACCACAACCAGCAAGGGTTAAAACAAGCACACCACATAATAAAAATTGCATAGTTTTTTTCATATCAATAAGCTCCTTTCTTACTTTTATTATATATATATATATATATGAACGCAAGCATTTTTTGTTACTATTCACAGAAAAATTGTCAAAAAATAATTTTTCCCACTTTTGGTATTAAAATTGATATAAAATAGGAAATTAAAATCTAAAAAGTAAATATTTTTTATATATTTCTCCCACTTTGAAAAAATGGTGTTTTTAACAACTTTTTTCTGAAATAACTGCAAACCAATATACTATCTAGATTTGCGAGTTTTTTTAAAAAAATCTGTGAATAGTAACGCATTTTTTGCTCTGAATCTTGATATTTTTCCATCAAAAAAAGCCAAATAAATGGCTTTATATTTTTAATTCCAACTAAGCCGAAATGGATTATCATGGGTACCATTTCCAACGGAAAGTTTAGTATCTTGGGGTAGATAGAAAGTTGGACGAATGCCAAAACTATCTTTTACACCATAGGTACTTATATGACCAATGCCTCCAGTTCGAGCAGCATATATGGCATAATCTCCTTTGTTAGAACTCCGGGAAATTGTCCAATTATGTTTACCAGTAAATAACCAATTATTTGCTTTTACCTCTTCGCTACCATATCCTGAATCATGCACGTACTGATTCCATGCTTCGGGATATGCGGCATATCCATAATCACTTGCGTACATTAAACCAATTTTAGCATCTTTATAACTTAAATCATCTTCGGTACAAGCCCTAGCGCCGGTATTAAAATCAGCATCATAACAATTATTGCTTCCGACGGCTAATTTTTCTGTACCTAATTCTTTATTATATAATTGTAATGCATTATATGATACATTCGATATTCCCCCGGTTATCCACTCATGTTTGGTTATATGTTCACCCAAATTCGCAACTTTTCCAGTTATATATTTATAATAAAAATCGTTTAAATTTATTTTATTTAAATTACTATCTTGCCACATATTATTATAAATCCCAGAGCCAGTATAATTCCAATAATAATTAATATCACCATTTCTATAAGATCCTCCTGGTGCCGTTGTTCCATCTCCTAATTCTTTTGTAGTTCCTTCAACTGCTTTAATTAATTTCATTTCATATTGATCTTGATCATTTTTAAATAAACCAATTATCCGATATAAATCACTATCAGTTGCACAATTACCTTCCGTTGTTGTTCCATCTAAGCAGACATAATTATCCGGATTGGCCCCACTATAACGATATGATTCATCATTCGCATTTAATTCTTTATTAACTAAACCTATTTTATTTAAATAATTCGTTTGATGATATATTAGATTTTCGTCAGTTAAGGTT
>CANRAJ010000041.1 GCA_947628545.1 uncultured Bacilli bacterium
ATATATAATTGTACCATCTTTTTTCCTTTTCTGCATTTTGACTTTTTGGGTCTTGACCATATATATATATTTGCAAGTCTTTTCATAAATAATTAAACAATTAAAAAAAATCTCTTTGCAGAGATCTTTTATTTAGTTTTTAAACCAGTTTTTTGGCGATAAATATGATAGCCAATTAAAGCGATAATCATTAAGACAAATGTAATACCAGAATATCCTAAATAATTATTAACAATACCGCCAAAAATCGGATAAATACTATTTAATTCTGGAGGTAAAACCATTTTAACACCAAAGTATAAAATTATAGATATCATTAAAGCAATACCTGAGGTAATTAATAAAGGAATGGCTACCCATTTAATAAAGCGGGCTTCTTTTTGTTTGATTAAAACAATTGCTAAAACTGAGGCCAAAGCAATGACAGCTAAAATAATGACAAAATTATTACTTAAAAGAAAATGGATAACATTTAAGGTATTTTGTTCTTCAGTAGATAACCCTATATCTAAAGTTGAAACATCAGGAATATATTCTTCAATATCGGCCATATGTTCCGAAATAGTTTGATTTAATTTATCTCGAGTTGCATCATCAATCTCTATTCCTAAATTGCTTTCATTAATACTGTCTACGGTTGTATCTACGATAGTCGTAACATCCGCACTTGTAATTATTTTATGTTCTTGACCTGTTAGAGCATAATCAATAATGTTGCTAGTAACACTTGCCACCACACCTTTAATTGCTGGCGAATCAACGATTTTAACAATCGTATCTTCGATTACCGCATCATCAATTCCGAAAGCAGCAGTTTCTTCTATAATTGGTTTTAAAGTTTCTTTAATCTCTTCATGAATCTCTGGACTATCAGCAATAATATCGCCCACACTAATTTCATTTAAAATGTGTTGTAATGAATTTTTTCCAACCGAATGTTTAATCGGAATTAAAATAAATAAAGCCATCGTTGTTAAAAATAAAAGCGTAACCGCCACACCCAAAATAATTTTTTTAAATACTTTCATAATTCACCTTCTCTATTAAGTATAGCAAAGAATTTTTTAAATTAAAACCACTTTTCGGCAATATTACAACTAGCACTCGTTGGACTCGGGGTTGCTAAATCAATTTGGGTAATGGTAGGTAGAACAAAAGCCGAACCAAAAGCCAAACAATTACCGGTCGGAAGATTCTTAATTTTTTCCATCATTTCCTCATCGACATACGGAATCATAGGCTTAATATATTCAATATCCGCGGGATGCGTCAATTTAAAGACAATAAAGTTTTGACATTGCGATAGGACCGTTGCCGATAATTCACTAGGTCTTTGACTAATTAACCCCAATAATACCGCATATTTTCGGCCTTCTTTCGCAATTCGTTCAAAAATATTATAACCTAAGATTTCACTATCCCGGTCATTTTGAACATACCGATGGGCTTCTTCTAAAACAATATGCAAAGGGTTTTGCCCTTTAGCCATGTGCTTTTTATTATAATCAAATAATAATTTAGCATATATTTTCGCCACCGCTTTCGCAAAACGATCATCGATATTATGTAAATTTAAATTAACAATTTGCACTTTTTGACCATCTTTATAAGTTAATTTTTCCATAAATTCGGTTAAAGAAAAGTGTTCGGGAAAATGGAAAAACTTACTGGCCTCACTATCACAAATACTGGCGAGTTTTACCCTTAAGGCATGGGCTAATTCAAAAACATGTTGATCATTTAAAATCCCCTCATCGATTAAAGCAAAATCAAAAGCATATAATAAATCATTAAGCGAATAATTAAACGAACCATCGGGTAAAGCAAGATCCATTTCCGTCAAACAATAATCACTTAAAAAATTAATAACTAATTCCATATCGCGAATTTTGCCTGTATCATCAATCATTAAGCATTGTTTTAAAGGTCTCGTATAACCTGGTTGATAAATTGGCGTATCCAAGTTTAAATCTTGGGTATGATACCGCGATAAAACGGAAAATATTTGATCTCTGATTTGGGCTGGGGTATTACCACTGATAAAAATATCTAATAAGGCCTTAGCAATAATACTATTTTTATATTTAATAACGGTTTGTTCTTCTTTTTTAAAAATTGTTACAAACTTTAAGGCCTTTTCAACAATTGGAATTTGACTCCGATTATTAACATCTAAAAGTAAACATATATCATCTAAACTAAGTAACCATAAAGGAATAGGTAATAATTCATCATGACTACTAATATCTGTCGTATAATTTTTATATCCTAAATCTTTATGCACATAATTTATTTGGGAAAAGGCCTGTTTATATTCACCATAAGCATCGATAATAAAAAAGGTCGCATTGGTCGGACAAGCATCACTTTTATAAAATAAGTTTTGTAAAAGGCGAGCCGTACCACAAGATTTACCTGAACCGGTATTACCTAAAACAACAAAATGATTAGCAAATAATTTATTAATATTTAAGTAAATGGCTCTATCTTCATAAAGGGCACTTTTACCAAAATATAAATGCGTTTTGGCTTGATAATCCGCGGCATTAAATAAAATATCTAATTCCGTATTAGGTAACATTTCTACATGGGCGGCTAAAGTGGGCTTTTTATTTAATCCATAGATAAACTTTTTTCCCTTTAATTCTCCCAATAAATTAATTTCAATATTTTGTTCATTAAAAGCGCTTATTTCACCAATAAAAATATCATCTTGATCAATTATTTTAACATATAGATTAATAATATCATTAGATGCTTCTCCTTTACTTACCAAAAGATGATTATTTTTAATTTCTAATATCTTTCCTAGCATACCCTTTTACCTCATCATTATTGTACTAAAATTATTAACAAAAGTAAAATTAAAAAAGTCCTTTAAAAGGACTAATTTAAAATATTATCAGCAAAAGTTACGGCCTTAAAGGGATCTTTTAAAGGATAGTAACTCCAATTTAACGGATTATTATTTATCGCCAAAGCAATTGTTTGAGGATTAACCGTTATCTCAATTGAATTATTTTTTTCCACATCATAATGATTATATCCCGTACCTGTACCATAAAGACGTGTAATCTTGATAGTGTGACTACCTTCCGTTAAATCTTTTAGATAATCTTGCGTAACATAACCATCTTCCGTTGCTTCTAGATTATAACTCGTTGGGTTTTTATCATCGATAGTAATCATTGCGCTAGTTGGTTTAAAGGTTATTTCTTGATCAAAACCAAAGGCCAATTTTACTTGTTCGCCAACTTCTATTGCTTCGCCAACACTAGATCCATGATCATCTACTACATTGATATTATTAAGAGTTATTTCATCTTGCGGATGGAAGAAATGAATCATCGATAAAACTTTATCTTCTTGGGCGGTTTCCGTATCTTTACTTATTACATGGTGATACATATCGTATTTAACTGTTCCCACGATTCTTATATTTGGCGTATTTGGCACCTTTTCAAAAGTTACAGTATAATGTTGGCCATCTCTCAATTCTTCGGAAGTTTTAAATTCAACTACTGGTTGGGTTCCATATTGGAATGTAACATATACTTTTTCACCATTTTCTTCTTTAATAGGTACCAACATACTGACATCGTCAAACCAAAATTCAAGTTCTACTTTATTTTCAGTATATATATTTTTCGTAGAAGTATTAATTTTAGGATTCCATTTTAAAATATCAATTGTTTCTTCGGATGCTCCATCAATATTATTAACTTCTTCGTTTAAAACCGTCGTAAAGGATAATGGCTTTATTTTAATAACAGAGCTTTTACCTGATAACTTATATTCAATTCTACAACTTGTTTGATACAAGTCACCTTGTTTCGTAGATGCACTACAAGATAGTTTATAATCTTCTCCTGGATTATCTAAATCATTAACTTTATCATAACCTTCGCCTTCATATTCGGTAGTTTGAACTTTAATGGTATCGATAATACCCGCTAATTTAACATTAGATTCAAAATCGAAATTTACAGTCATGGACTTAAAAGCCGGTTTAATATAATCATTAGCGCTAGTTGCTTTATAAGTTATTACCGCATCAATAACAATATAATTTGATTCCTTTAAAATTACATTGTTATAAGTTTTACCATCGACTAAATCATAATTGGCTTCAATACTTACTTGATATCTAGTGGCGCCATCCATATGGGCAGCAAAAGTTATTTCCTTTTCCCCTAAAGTATCAATTGGTTGTTTTTCCACTAAAGTATCACTATCACTATCAAGATTTCTTAAAACAGCATAATAATTTGTCATATCAATTGCCGCATCAGCATCAGTGGTATTAATTGTTGCCTTAACTTGATCTTCATTGACAACACTAGTTGCAAGTGTAACTTCAGGTTTAGTTTTATTTACTAAAACATAATCGGTACTAATTGATTTTTTAACTTCAGTATCAAAAGAAATTTCCGAAATAGTTAATTCTTTCCTTTCACTTGGTTTATCTATTTCAATTGTGTGATCATCTATCATCGTGGCAGGATATTCTGTACCTTCCCGATCAACAACTTTGAAACCATCAATTTCAGCAAATGGTGTATCGGCTAAAGCAAATGTTAATCTAACTTTATTAGTTGTAACTTCACTTACTTTTAAATTAGTAATATCCGTATTATATTTGGTAATAATAAGTACATTAGAATATTCCTTTGTTATAGTTCCTTTAGCAGATGCAATACTACCATCAGCCAAATCATAAGCTACTTGGACCTCAACATCATAGTAGCCATTTGCCAACTCAGATATGTTTGCTTTACCAACTTCCAAAGAATAAGTTTTTGCATCTCCTCCCATATCTGGCGTAAATATGATTTGGGCATTCGTTTGTGTTGAATCAGAATCGGTTATTCTAACATCTACTTCAGTTTCACTATAAACAGGATCCGTGAAAGTTGGTTCAGTTTTTAAAACATAAACCTTAACTTCTTGGGCTAAACTTGAATCAATGCTTTGGGCTGCTTCGATACCGTCATAATATAGTTCTGTTGTTTTGTAAGTAACAAAGCCCGCGGTATCTTTGCCATCCAACACAACTTGATAATTTCCCTCATCATTTAAAGTAACATTTTTAGTTACTCCCCCAACAGTAATTTTATCAATTGGGGTATCAGTGTTATCTTCCACTTTATAAATTAAAGTTATGGTTTCATTTTTCTTAACCGTTTCAGGGGCTTCAATGGTAATTTTAGATATCTTTAATGGGACTTCAACAGTTGCTTCTTTAACAGGGGCTTCAATATCTTTTTCTCCTAGGTTATAAACAACAGTTAAAGATACATGATATGTTCCCATCTTTGTTAAATCAATTTCTTGACTAAATGTTCCACTTAATAAAGCATCTTTAGTAATTTCAAAAGTTTGGGCTTCCGTAAAACATGGACCAGTGATTGTTAAAATACCTTTTTGAATAGTTTCTTCTCCCGCGGTTTCGCGAACATCAAGTTCACCAGATAAAGTTTTACCATCTAAACTATAAGAAGCCGTTAAAGCATCGCCAATAGATGGTTCACTTTTTAAAACGGTTGCCGTAATTGTATTAGGTTCTTTTAAGGTAAATGCTTCATTATCTTGATATTTTAATTCGGTCGCTTTAAACTCTACTTCACCCGCTTGAGTTCCAGCCGGAATTGTTACACTATATTTATGATCACCTAAACTTGCGGCTGAATAATCTGTATCATTTACTTTAATGGTACTTAAGGTTGTATTTTCAGTGTTATCAATAATGGTATAGGTAATAACAACATTCTCACCTTTCGTAACATATTGGGGATTAATACTTGATTCTTGAATTATCGCATCAACAGCAACTGTTACACTTTCTTCTTGGGTTACATCTGTTAATCTTTCACCATTACCTAAGTCATAAATGATTGTCAAAGTAACTTGATAATTACCCGCTTTTCTAATTGTTTCGTCAGTAAAATGTTTAGCCGCAAAATCAGTATCTGATAATTTTTTAGTTACCCCATTAATTGTATATTGGGCTCCAACAGCGACTCCTTCGCTATCATTTAGTTCAAAAGAACCAGATATTTCACCACCAGCAGCACTTAAAGTAAATGAACTAATGGTTGGTTTGGTTTTTAAAATTTCAAAAGTAACTTCCGTTGGTTCGGCTAAATCAATTTCTTCTGTTTGATAAGTTAATTTACTAATTTCGATGGTTCTCGTTAAACCAGTGCCGGCTTCCGGAACTAACACATTGGCTTTGTAAGTACCATCATTTTGTTTCGTAACATTATAAGTTTCACCAGCAATCGTAATAGATTTAAGTTCTTCTTCAGTGTTTGAGGTAATAGTTAGATAAATATCAGCGTTTTTAGCCCGTTCTACTTTAACATCCGGTGTTTTAACCGCCGCAATTGTAGCCACAATTTTTTGATGAACTTCTGATTCACTAATTGCCGAAATATTTTTCTCATTACCATCGCCTAAATCATAATTAACTACCAAGGTAACTTGATAATCTCCGGCTTTTGGTAAAACGACTGTTTTACTAAAGGTAGTTGATGCTAAATCTTCTTTAGTTAGTTCCACCGTTACTTCACTTGGTCCTTCAAATATTAGTAATCCTGAGGTTATAGCATGATCATCATCAGTAATATTATAAGTACCAGTTAAAGTATTATCGTTAAGTTCGGCATCAAAAGAATTAATAGTTGGTTCATCTTTTAAGTAAATATAAGGTATTTCTTTTTCATAAGGGATTTCTTTAACGGTACCACTTTCCGTTGTCACAGAAACGCTTGTAATATGTAAACGACAAGCACCTTTACTATCACATTTTGTAATTGGACCATTTACAGTATAAACATCTCCAGCCTTAGTTAATTCATAAGTTTCGCCATCAATCGTTATTTTTTCAATATCCGTATAAGAGAATAAACCATTTTTAAAACTTAAATGTAATTCTTCATCTTTAGTAACTGGACTATTAATTTCTGCTTCTACTAAATCAAAGTTATATTCTCTTTCAAAAGTATCTACTTTTTCTTCTTCGGTATCAAAAGTATATTCACTTGTTTGAGCTTCTTCATTAGTTTTATAATTTAGGGAAATAACTACTTCATAATTCATTCCTTCAAGCAACTTGGAAACAGGATATTCATTATGACCAACTTTTACTTCTGTTGTTTCAAAAATAATATGGTCATTTTGGGCTAATTTATTATAGTCGCGACGGCTAGGAATTAAACTTGCTAACATAAATGGTTCAACTTTTTCCGTCATCACTACTTTACCCGAAATAAAGCTTTGATCCGCATCAATGACATCAAAAGTTAAAATTGGTATTTCTTCCCGGCCATCAACAGCGATATTAGTAATTTCCGGTTTTTCTTTTAAAACATAAACTTTGATAGTTTTTGCGGTAACGGCAACTTTTGTGCCATTACTTAATTCTACTTGCGTCAATTGATAATTTTCATAACCATACTTATCAGAGGCTGTAACTATAACTTGGTAAGAATCATTGACTTTTTTAACTTCGTAACTCTTATTATTTATCACAACACTTTTAATATCCATCGCTGGATTAACGTTGGCCTTAAATGTCATGATAATGTCGCCTTCTTTAGTTACAACTTCTGTTTCGGCTTTAAAATCCATGATTTCGACTGTATATTTAATTTCTGGTTTTGGTTCCGGTTTTACTTCGGGCTTAGATTCTGGTTTAGGTTCAACTGTTCCAGGTAAATCATTATCCGCGATTGGGCCATCTACCGTTTCTTCATCTTCTTTATCTGAATTATTATTTGGTTTATTTTTAACCGGTTCTTTTTCCTGATTATCTTCTTTATCTTGATTATCTTCCGTTAGATAAATTGGATATTCTAATTCTTCTCCTTCGGCTAAGGCTTTTTTAAATAAATTAAGGCCACCCAAAATAGCAAAACCAATTGTTAATAAACTGGCAATACCTAAAACAATAATTTGTTCTTTTTGCAAATCTTTTTTCTTTTTAACATAATAAACAATTCCACAGGTTGCTATACCGATAGCTAGAATAATTAAAACTACACCTAATGTTGAAACTCTTTTTGAACCGACCATAACTTCGGCTTCCGCAGATTCTTCCGCATAATTAGCTTTAATGGTTGTCTTTCTTTGGACAATATCTTCTTTGGCTTTTAAATCAATTCGAATTTGCCCATCTTCGGTAAGATAAAAAGATTTACCATCTCTTACTACTGAATTATTGGTATCAAAACTAGCAATATCGATTGCCTCAAAGATATTTTGATCATACACTAAATCAAATTTTGTCACATCGGTATCAATTAAAACCGTGACTGTTTCCCCCGCTTTTACCCTTTCTTCTGTTACTTGTAAATCCATTTCCGCGGCACTGACTACAGTACTAAAAGAAATGAATGTTAACAAAGCTAACCAAAACTTCTTCATCATACTTCCTCTTTTCTAGTTTTATCCTACCATATTTTATGTTTTAAGTAAATAAAAACGCCCATTTTTTGATTTTTATGACAATATTTTTCAAAAGAAAAACTCGAGCCACAAAAGATCGAGTTTTATATCTATCTGGTGCGAGAAGGAAGGTTATTTCAAACTTTTCCTTAAATTTTATAACTTTTATATTCGGGTTTCCAATTACATTAATCAATTTATTTAAATATCCTTCTCGTTTAATTAATTTCATAAGTAAATCACCTATAAATATTATATAACATATTCCGAAAAAATCAATTTTTTTATAATTTTCGGAATACAAATTTTTATTATAGTTTAATATTCTGCTTATATTTTTTAATAAAAAAATACCAACTTATCTTAAAATTGATACTTTTTATATTCAAATCTAAACTTTTAATACGTTTAGATAGCTTTCTTTCTGATGCCCTAAAGAAAGAAGTACAACAACTTTTAGATTTTATATAACACGATAGTTTTTTCTTTTCCATAAGAATCATAATCTGTTATAGATTTGTTATTTACATATTCTTCAAATGAAACTTTATTAAAATTTTTTATTTCATTTATAAAGTCTTTTTCATGCAAAAAATTACTAAAACCATCACTATATACTAGAATTAAATCGCCTTTTTCTATTTTTACTTTTCCACTTTTTATAAAACTTAATGCTTCACTTTCTCCTGTAATTGCTCCATATGAAACACATTTTCCATCTTCAGTATTATTTGGTTTATTTCTAAAATCTCTACGTACAATTACTCTAGATTCGGGCAGATTCCAAGGAATTCCAATTTTATTTATATAGGGATCACTATATAATAATTTATCATCATCTGTTTGAAATTTAATATTTCCTTGATAATCATAAATAATAACCCCACAATCACAAATGTATGCATAATATAAAACATCGTTTTCAATTTTTATACAAGATGCAACAGCTCCATATAAATCATTTTGTAAATAATCGCAAACTTTAATGTTTTTCTCATTTAGTTTTTTAATATTATTGTTACAATTTTTCAATTTTTCTGTTAATGTTCCTGTAGATTTATAAAAAGTATTGCAAATTTCTTGTGCGGCAATTTCGGCTCCACATGGTCTAGGATATTTCTCTAGCATTTCTTCAAAACTACAAGTAGCTAAATCAACAATACCAATAGGGTCTCTAGTAATTCCATCTGCTACAATAGCCTCTTTATCATCTGCATAAAATTGATCTTCAATAGGAAAATCACAGTTCATTGTTTTAATATTTTCAAAAGTATTTTTATATAGTAACATTATAATCTCTCCTTAATGATATTGACTTTGTCAATATGCAAGTGTGTTTTCTAAATTGACAAATATTCATTTAGTTTCAATTAAATATTTATCAATATTTTCTAATTCCTTTATTCCATTATTATTCTTTAAGATTTCCATTTGATTTCTAGCAGAATCATTAAGTCTTATTAATCTTTCTTTTTGTGATAATCCTAATTTAATAAATTCAGCATTAGAGTTTTCTAAATTGTTTAATATGACCAAATGTACTAAATCGGTGTAATCTCTAATATTTCCTTCTTTAGCTAACTCTGGATTATTTTCTCTCCATTCTTTTGCTGTCATACCAAATAGTGCAACATTTAATACATCTGCCTCTTCTGCATATACATATTTTGAGTTTAGGTAAAAAAATAGTTGACAAGAAAAAAGATGAAAATGTGGAAAACTTTTTCATCTTTTTATATC
>CANRAJ010000042.1 GCA_947628545.1 uncultured Bacilli bacterium
CTCTAAATTAATTATTTGACCAGCGCTTTTATTTTGACTAGATGTATTTCTTGGAAAAACAAAACCAAAAGTTCGGTAAATGTTGGCAATAAAACTTGAACAATCAACTCCTTCATTAAGTCCACCCCAACTATACGAAGTACCTTCATATTTAAATGCTTGTTTTAACACATTATCTTTAGTATAAAATAAATAACCTATATTGATATGCGTATCATCAATAATCACTTCTTTTTTGGCGAGGTAACCATTGTGATTTTTAATAGGTAAATAATAAATATTGTTATTTTTATAAGGTAATTTAACACTCATATCTAAAGTAGTATTATCTACTTCATATAATTTATCTGTAATAATTCCAAATTTAGAACTATTAACAAAAAAATTAAAATCTTCTTCGCTAGCTAAAGCGATATTATCTTTTAAAACCCATCCCATATATATAGGACTTATAACAAAATACCAGTTATAATCCCTACTTTCATGTATAATTAAAACTCCCGTATTCACTAATAATTCGGTTTCTTGTAGTCTATCAAAATTATCATCTTTTTCATAAAATCCTATATTTGTAGGAAAGCTTCTTAAATTAGCCCTTTTAACAATAACTCCTTTTAATATATTACCTGTTATATTTTCTATATTTCTATTATTTAAAATATTATTAATATCTTCATCTGTTATTAATTTACCATTATTATATTTAGGTAAACTAGGCATTTTATATTTATTAATATATTTTAATATATCTTCTTTGGATAAATTAAGATAATCATCTAAGTTATATATTTCTGTAGTTTTACTAGCAATATTTTTATTATAATTCATAATTTCTGCATAATTTAAAATTAAACCTTCTATATTATCATCACCTTCAGTAATTTCATCACTTTCAACCTCATTATCATCCGTTGGTTTACTTTCTTCATTATTAATGTTATGAATTTTAATTTCATTTATTTTAATTTCTTTTGCATCAAGGCATATAATAATAAAATAAAAAGATAAAATAAATATAAATGTTAATAATAAACTTCTTCTTTTCATACCACATCTATATATATTTTACCAACTTTTTTAATTATTATATTATTAATTTAAATTATATTATCCATTTGACGCTTTTTTAATTTATAGTCTAAAATCATATGTTTTATAAATATTTATATGATATTTAAAAATACATGTCAATTAAAATAAAATTTAAATTTACTACCAAAAGTTTATTGCAATTATAATTTTATTTATATATAATTTTATTAGAAGTTAGAGGTATTAAAATGGAAGTTAAAAAGCAATACTATTTTAAGTTAGATATCTTAAGAATAATATCTTGTATATGTGTCTTATTATATCATTTGAATGTTTTAAAAGGTGGCTTTTTAGCGGTTGTTATTTTTTTTGTTATTAATGGTTATTTAGCAACTTATAATGCTTTTAAGCAAGAGCATTTTTCTTTATTATCTTATTATAAAAATCGTTTCTTAAAACTTTATTTACCTTTATTAATAGTGGTTTTCATTACTAATGCTTTTTTATCATTCTTACCAAGTATTTTTATTTTTAATATTAAACCAGAAATTACATCAATAATATTTGGTTATAATAATTTTTGGCAATTAAGTGCGAATCTCGATTACTTTGCTAGACATATTAATACTCCTTTTATTCATCTATGGTACATGGCTATTTTACTGCAATTTGAAATAGTTTTCCCTTTTATTTTTTTAGGGCTTAAAAAAATAGGTGATAAACTTAATAAACACATCCCAGTTATTATTTTAATTATTTTAACTATTGCCAGTTTTGGATACTTTTACTTTATGTGCAAAGTAAATATGATGAATGCTTATTATAATACTTTTACAAGATTATTTGCTCTTTTATATGGCGTCTTAATAGCTTTTATTCATCATTATTACCGGATATTTAAATTAAATAGATTTTCTAATACTATTTTTTATACCTATATAGTGATTTTATTAGGCTTGTGTGTAGTTACAAATAGTAATTCTTATTTAATGCCTATTACTATGTTATTATGTACTATTTTAACTGGTAGATTAATAGATTACTCTTTAATTGAAAGAGATAAAGAATCTAATCAAATGGAATATATGATAAAAAAGACGGCTGGAATTACTTATGGCGTTTATTTAATTCAATATCCTATTATTTTCTTCTTACAATTTTTTATTATCAATAATTATGCAAAAATCATTCTAACAATAGTTTTAACTATCCTCTTAGCAAGTATTTTCCATTTTGCTTTAAATATTAAAAAGAAAAATAAATATAACATCCTTAGAATAATATGTTTAATTCCAATAACTTTAGTAGCATTATTTGGCTTTTATAAATATTTGATTTCGATTGATTACACGAAAGAAATGAAAAGATTAGAAAAACAACTAGCAAGCAATGAAAAAGTTGTAGAAGAAAAACTTAAAGAATATGATTTAAGCATTAAAAAAGAAGAAGAAAATTGGTTAGAGACTTTAGCCGAACTAGAAAATGGCGAAAAGGAAATTGCTAAAAAGGTTCAAAATTTAACTATTGTCGGAATTGGTGACTCAGTAATGTTAGGAGCAGTTAATAACTTATACGAAAAATTCCCTAACGGCTACTTTGATGCCGCGATTTCACGAACAGCGTGGGTCGTAAATGATATTTTAAAAGATATTCAAAAAAATAATATTATTGGGGACATTTATGTCATGCATTTAGGCACAAATGGTGATTGTTCCGTAGCATGTAAAGAAGAAATATTACAAACTATTGGTAATAAAACTGTCTTTTGGATTAATTCAACAAATGATTTAAAAATTCCCGTTAATAATAAATTAAATGATTTTGCTAAGTCTCATGATAATGTTTATATTATTGATTGGAATAATTTATCCAAAGGACATTCTGAATATTTTTATGCTGATGGTATTCATTTAACACCAACAGGAAGACAAAAATATGTCGATATTATTTATAATGCCATATATGATATGTATATAAAAGAATTTAATATCAAAAAAGAAGAAATTATTGCCAAACATAACGAATCCCAAAAAAGCAAGATGAGTTTTTATGGTAATAATATCTTACTAAATGCTTTTGATTATTTAAAAAATGACTTTACAACCGCTAAGTTTATTACTAATCAAGATTTCACATATGAATATTTAATTGAAACTATAACGGAAGAAATTAATAGTAAAATACTAGCCCATAATATGGTTTTGATATTTGATAAATCATTTAAAATGAGTGAAGATGAATTTAATAATTTATATTCTTTATGTCAAGATAATAATATTTATATTCTATCTTTATCTAGCTCAATTAATTCTTACTTAAATAATGAAAAATATCCTAATATTAATATCTTAGACTTTAATATTGAAATTAGTAACCATTCAGAATATTTAATGGCTGATAAAATTCATTTAACTGATGCTGGTAATAAAGCTTTAAAAGAATTTTTAAAAAAGAACCTTATAATAAAGGATAAATAAGTCACTAATTTCTCTGACTTTTATTGACTTTATTCTTAAAAATACTGACAAAAATAGTGTCTAAAATATATTATTAGTTTTTATTACTGTATTAAATATTGTATAATGATTGTAGGATAAAGCTTAGAAAGAATTTAAAATAAGTATGGAAGTAATATTTAGAAAAGCAACTTTGAATGATGTAGAACCAATTATTAATTTATGCAATGAATGCTTTAACGAAAATACATCTTTAGATTATGCCAAGGATAATTTTAAAAAGACAGAAAATGACCCTAATCAAATATATATTGTGGGATTAGTAGATGGCAAAGTAATAGCTCATGCCAAAATCACAATTATACCAACTATGTATGAAGAAATGAATACATATGCTATATTAAATCACCTCTGTGTTAAACCAGAGTTAAGACGTGAACATATTGGTACTAGAATGTTGGATGAATGTTTTAAAATAGCTAAAGATAATGAGTGTAAATGTGTAGAATTATGGTCCAAAAACTTTAGAATTCCTGCTCATGGTTTATACCATAGTTATGGATTTGATGTTATGGATGCCAAATTTTTTACCAAAGATGTTATATAGGAGAGAATGTAATGAAAATTAGTAATATTTATGTTGGTGGGTGGTTTCAAAGAACCATGCTACAATTATCGGAAATTTATGACTTTTTAAGAGCCGGAAAAAGCCAATTAAACTTAAATCAAAAAAAGCTAGATGAGTATCTAAAAAATTTGGAAATTGGTAATATTAATTATGGTGTTTCAGGCGAAGAATATGTAGAATTTACGACTGCTCAAAATATTAAAGTAAAAATTTTTGAAGATGGATTAATTGTATTAAATAATGAACATGTGAGTGTTGATACTCTCTTTTTTGATATAACTCAAGTAACGGATTATTATGAGAAAAAATTATCTCCAGCATTTAATTATTTGTTTAGCTTAGGTGCACCAGTTCCTAAAGAATTAGCTAATATTGAAACTGTTTATCCCTACTTTATTGTTTTTAATAATGCTTCCCAAGAAGAAATTAGCAACTTGTTATCCAAAACTGAGAGGCAAAAATATTTTGAATTTAAAAATGATAAATATGATGTAATTAGAGGAGATAAATATTATTTTATTAATAATAAAAAACAATCGAATGAAAACATTGAACGATACATTGAAGAACAAATATTTATTAGAGAATTTAAAGGTCAATTGCATCGTTACCTAAATATTCATAGAATAATTTGGGAAAAAATTGATGCCGTTAAAGAAAACGCCCATGTTAAAGGTTCAGAAATCGTTAAATTTACGACAAAATTGGAGGGGTACGCTAAAACAATTAATTTAATTGATGGGCGTATTAATCAAATGGGAACTTATATTTCTACAAGAGAAAAAATTGCCAAGAGTGATGAAGAATTAGCTGAATTTTTGGCAATATCAGGTTATCGATATGAAACGTTAAGAGATACATTAGATTATATAAAATATTTATGGGCGATGACCAAAAATTATGTATCGGCGGCTCAAAAATTATTTGATGGATTAAAAGAGGATGTAACTAGCAAATCAGTTGAAAGTTTAACTATCGTTACATCTATGAGCGCTGGAGCGGCTTTACTTGAATTATTTACGGAATCAACACCTACATTTACGATATTTGGGTTTGTTTACTTCTTTATCTTGGCCTTTATTGGATGGGGCTCAACTAAGATTCTGCAAACTATTGCTTCTAGAAGAAAATATGAAGTTTCCGATATTGAATATGAAAAGGATATTAAATAATTAAAATATTAGTCAAAAAAATCAGTAAAATTTCTACTGATTTTTTAATTTAATCTTTCAAGAACTAAAGTTACATTTAAGAATTATTCATTAATGTATGGCCACTAGAACTTACTAAGTGAATCTTCTTAAGAAACATTAGTATCATAAAATGGTAGTTATAATGCCATGAACCATTATTATAGTAACAGGCGTTATTATAATAATTTACTAGCGCTTTTACCTTTTGGCAAAACTCTTTCATATTTATTCATATAATCTAGACTCATTTGATTTAATATATAATTAATTCTCCTAATTCAGTATATAAATAACATTAAAATTTTGTATTTCTTTTAATTAACTGTCAGAGTCTTTTTTAATACCATTTTATTGGCTTGTTCACTGCTCATTCTTTGACATTTATAATCTTCTAAACCTGAAAGCTTATACTCTAATAATTTGATGTCGTTAGCTAGATGATGCATATTCGAAGGCGTTATTTTCTTTTTCGCATCTTCAATTTTACTTTGCAAAGAAAATATATCATATTCTAATTCTTCGTTAGATTTATTTTCTAAATCTTCAAGTTTTAATATCCAAGATGTATTAAGTATTTCAAAAATAAAAGCGCCATTACCTTCTTTATACTTAGATATATTAATATAGTCATTATCATTATATTCTTTCAAGTTAAGATGGGAATATAAGAAAAATAATCTAGTTCTAGACGAATATACCATTTGCTTGATATCTTTTACTTCTATATCTATACTTTTAATATTAAGCAATTCCGCATTCATTTCTTCTGCATGACACCACGCAATAGCTAATCTTTTATGACTAAATTTAGGCATTTGCTTAAATTTATATTCTTCGATATTTTTCTTCCTATTTATAATTACCACTATGACACCTACTTTCATTTCGTAACGCATACTTATTATATAGTCAATAGACATTGACTTCAATAGGTTATAAACTCATATTTTTAACATTCCAGTGCTAATTTTGTATTTTGTGAAATACTTTTTTCGTAATAATTTGTATTTTGTATTATAAATTTGTTCTTGAGCCATGCTTATTTTAAAATCTAAAATAAATAAAAGGATTATATTTAGAACTAATTAAGTAAACAATACATACAGATAATAAACCTAGTAAGATAATATTCATTATTATTGTATAAATAATGTTGTTTGAATATTTTTCTTGTACTTTCTTAAATATTGGAAATGATAAAACAATAGCGGGAATCAAAAAGAATATAGAATTGAAATTTATAAGATTATCAGCCAATATAGTTAGCCAGTCTGTTTTATGGTATATGAACATAACTTTTATAAAATATAATAATTCGGTTAAATTATTGGCTCGAAAAATAGTCCAACCTATCATAATAATGATAATAGTATATAACCATGAAATAAACTTAGGTAACTTTTTTAATATTTTATCTAAAAATGTTTTTTCGCATATTAATAATATGCCATAAAATAAACCCCAAATTATAAAATTCCATGCAGCACCATGCCAAAAACCTGTTAATAACCAAACAATAAAGATGTTTCTCAACCATTTTATTTTATTTACTCTATTTCCTCCTAGGGGAATATAAATATAGTCTCTAAACCAACTGGATAGAGAAATGTGCCATCTTCGCCAAAATTCGGTTACAGAGGTTGAAATATATGGATAATTGAAGTTTTCAAGAAAGTGGAAACCAAAAATTCTACCAAGTCCAATAGCCATATCACTATATCCCGAAAAATCAAAATATATTTGTAGTGTATAAGCTAAGACACCAAGCCATATTATTGATGTTCCAAAAGAAAGTGTATGATTATTAAAAATCATGTCAGCCATAATTGCCATTTGATTTGCTAGGATAATCTTTTTTGAAAGACCAATAATAAATCTTTTAACCCCTTTTATAATATCATCAATATTTTCCTTACGATTATCTATTTCGTCCTCAATGGTTTCATATCGAACAATTGGACCGGCTATTAACTGAGGAAATAATGACACATAGAGAGATAATGATATTATGTTTTTTTGAACTTTAATTTTTTTATTATATAAGTCAATGATATATGATAGTATTTGAAAAGTATAAAAACTTATTCCTATAGGAAGAACTATAGATAAAACATTAATATTGGATTTAAAAATAATATTAAAATTCTCTATAAAAAAATCGATATATTTAAAGAAAATTAGATTTCCTACTACAAGAATTATACAAATAATCAAACTTATTTTTTTGAGAAGTTTATTATTATCTCTATCAAATTTGTCAATAAAAAGGCCAAAAATATAAAAACTATAATTGTTATAAGCATCAATAAAATATACTTTGGTTCACCCCAAGCATAAAAAATAAGGGAGAATAAAAGCAAAACGATATTCTTAATTCTACGGGATTTTACAATAAAATATAAAATCAAAAGAATTGGCAAAAAACCAAATAAAAACGTTAAACTACTAAATAACATACTACACCTCTAAATTAAATTCTTTCATTTTAAAGTAATCGATATTGCCAATTAATAAAACCTTATTAATATTGTTTTCTTTAAGATATTTTGTGTACTCAAATTTGTTTCCGGTTTCTCTTTCATAATTTCGTAAATCTACAGAATATGTTTTATTAAAGTGCGATGCTAGTAATTTTAAAATAGCATTGTCATAAGATTCTCCAATAACCAAAATATTTGGTTTTGATTGATTATTATTATCAATAATTATTTCACCATAATCGTCTCCATAGAAACTTGCGTATGATACTTCCGCATTTTTGTTATTTAAATGATAATCTTCATTACCATATTTACCATCTTCACCATTTATTGTAATAGTATAGTTAGGATATTCAAATTTATAAACGCAAAATGGCTCTTTGTAAAAATATCGAGCACCACTAAAACTTGCTTTAGAACCACTAAAATCATTAATGCATTCTTCTGCAACTGCTACTAATGGATTATCGTCAGTTAAAATGTTAACTAATTCTGTATACGCTTTATAAGACCCTTTGTAATTCCAATGATGATCAGTTTTATAAAAATATTGCGAAAATTCATCAAAATTATTTATTTCAAAATTATATATATTATTTGAGTTGATATTATCTTTAAGATATTCATAAACCCCTGTCTTTTTATTAGTGGCAAAATTTAAATCGGTATCTTTCTCAATATAATAAATATACGTATCAATTGTCGTATTAGCTAAAGTCTCGTTTATACTTTTAATTCTGTTATCAAAAGCTTCTTTAGCATAATAAATATATGAATCATAATAAACTAAATTTTTATTACAACCAAAACTAAGTGTCGAGTCACCTAATTTTATATATCTATTACTGCAATTATTACGAAAAACTATATCTGCCATAATATTAGGGGTAATATTATGAATAAAATTATACCCTTTTTTGAGAATAGTAGCGAGTGGTAATTGATCTGAAAATGAAAGTTCTACTTCATTTTGAAATTCACCTTTTAACATTTTGCTTATATTTATTTTGGGCATTTGATATGCCGTTCTATTTTCATAATAATTTATTTCATCGGAATTAAAAATAACATTTAACAATCCACCAAAAAGGATTAATAAAACAATCACGACAAATACAATATCGATTTTTTTAATATTTTTGATTTTTTTATTATTCATGAGTTCACCTTTTCTTAATTTTTTTCTATATAAAAAAGTAATTTTTAATCAAAAGCCTTTATTTTAAGGCACACATTTAAAAAATTAAAATTATTTTACTACTAATTTACTACTTTAAAAAAAGTTTTTAATAAAGAGCCTTGATATGATAAAGTTAAAGAAACGATAAAATGTCGTTTTTTTATTGATAGAATATGTTATAATTAAGATGTACTTAATTGGAGGGTTGTATGGAAGATTATAAAGAAATCGTTAATAGTTGGTTAAAAGAGCGTGGTTTTAATAATATAGACGAATATAAAGAATATGAATTGAAAGAAAAAGAAAAATGGCAACAAAAATTTAACAATGAATATCTTAAAAGATGTGATATAGATAATATAGATATTTGGGAATTGCAAAAATCTTTAAAAGAAAACGATTTAATAGAAATAGATTTTTTTGATAATGCAACAATAATGGTTGCTAAAAATGAAATATATGTATCAGTATGGAGACCTATTTGTATTCCAGTAAATTTTCTTCCGATTTGGAATATAAATATGTACGAAAATTTTGACAACTATGACTATATACAACTTCAAAATAATGATAATAATTATTGGTATAGAATTGCCAAAAGATTAGTAGAAAAATGTAATTATACAATGAATAGTCATTACACTAAAGAAAAAGTTTTAAATGAAATTAAAAAATACTTAAATTAAGAAAAGCGATTATGGACTAATCGTTTTCCTTTTTGCCCTTAAATTCTTTATTTTTAAGATTATCTAGGGCATATCTTATACATTGATTTATTAGTTCATTTCTACTAACATCAATTTTAGTAGCAAGATTATCAATTTCTTCTAGCATTTCAATATCTACACGAATTGTTGCTACTATTTTCTCACTTGTTGTAGGTTTTTTATATGGTTCAAATTCTTTCATATTACCGCCCTTTCTATATATAATATTGTAATTTATTTCTTACTTTATTCATATACTCACATCAAGAATTAAACTATGATTATAATATATAATCTAAACTATAATCAAAAATATGTTGACAATTATAAAAAGACTATGGTACAATTATATTGTCGGTAATGAAGTGCTAAAATCCGACATTGTCGTAAATTGTCGGTTGCAGTAATGTAGTATAACTGACAATAGCAGTATCGGAACACAAGCAGTACATCGTGTTCCTTTTTATTTGTTAGAAATATTATAAGATATTTAGTTATAAAATAAAGTAT
>CANRAJ010000043.1 GCA_947628545.1 uncultured Bacilli bacterium
TACGTTCGTCCTTGACTTATTTCTACGACTTATTTCCCATCAATGTATATACCGGGAATTTCTAACAATAATCAATGGATGTTAAATTAAGGGTTGTCTAACGGCTAAAATATGTTATAATACAAAAGAAACGAATTACTATGCTTAAAAATTAAGCATGGCGGAAGGAGTGAGAACATGAAAAAGAATATTCATCCCGAAATGAAAGATGCAACTGTTACTTGTGCTTGTGGCGCTACTTTTAAAACTAAATCAACTAAAGAAAAAATCGAAGTTGAAATCTGTAGCGAATGCCATCCTTTCTTTACTGGTAAACAGGGTAAAGCGAAAAAAACGGGTAACATTGAAAAGTTTAATCGGAAATTTGGTTTAGATAAAGAAAACAATTAATAGGAGTTTAATGCTTCTATTTTTTTATTAATTAACTAAGTAAAAGTTTCCCTTTTTTTTATGGTAAAAATTAATTATAATTAAATTAAGGTGATAAATAGATGAAAGTATTTATTGGGGCTGATCATTTAGGCAAAAATGTTGTTTTAAAAGTAATGACTTATTTACAAGAACATAATTATGAGGTTGTAAAAAGCCAAGTAGCAAATACGGATGAAGATGATTATCCAGATTTTGCTTATGATGTTTGTCAAAATGTTTTAAAAGAAAATGGTTTAGGAATCCTTTTATGTGGTACGGGTATTGGTATGTCTATCGCAGCCAATAAAGTAAAAGGAATTCGTTGTGCGAAAGTAAGCAATGTCGATGAGGCCTATTTTTGCCGGTATCATAATAACGCCAATGTTTTAGCCCTTTCCTATAACATCGCGGAGTTAGAATTATATCAAATAATCGAGGCCTTTTTAACTACTAACTTTTCACATGCGCCTCGTCATGAAAGAAGAATTGAAAAGATTTCTAAAATCGAAAATAACGCATATAATTTATAAAGGAATAAATTATGCGAAACAAAATACTATTGGGCGTAGTTATTATTTTAAGTATTTGGGCTTTAAAAGTGGCTTGGCCTAAAACAACTAAAGAATTAGATAAACCGAAAAACAAGGTTGAAAGTCCGCTTTTAGTCAAATTATTAGATTCAGAAACCAATGAGATTAAAGAAATTTCTTTAGAAGATTATATTGTGGGCGTCGTTGCGGCCGAAATGCCGGCTTCTTTTGATATTGAGGCCTTAAAAGCCCAGGCCGTGGCCGCCCGAACCTATGCTTTATATAAAATGGCGCATGCCAATCAGGATTACGATTTGGTAACGGATGTTACGAATCAATCCTATCTTTCGGTTAGTCAGATGCAAAGCAATTGGCAGGAGGGCTTTTCTAAGTATTATGCCAAGGTTCAAGAAGCCGTTAATTTAACGAAGGATGAAGTAATGAAGTACAATGACGAAGTAATTTGTGCTTTTTATTTTGCCTTAAGTAATGGTTATACGGAAGAGGCCTTGCCGGTCTTCGGTCAAAACCAGGATTATATTACGAGTGTCAGTTCGACTTGGGATGAAAATGTTAAAAACTTTGAGGTAACAACGACGATAACGCCCGCGGAGTTTTGTACTAAACTAAAAATTACTTGTGCGGATATTAGTATTACCAACATTGTTAAATCGGCCACTAGCCGGGTAAATGAAATAACCATTAATGGGCAAACATTTAAAGGCACCGAAATCCGTAAATTATTAAACTTGCGTTCTACAGATTTTCAAATTACTCTTGGCTCACCTATAACGATTACGACCAAAGGTTATGGCCATGGGGTAGGGATGAGTCAATATGGGGCCAATGCCTTAGCCCAAGCCGGAAAAAGTTATACCGAAATCTTAAATTATTATTATCAAAATATCACAATTACCAAAATCGATGTATAATTCTTTTTAAATCTTCCCATACTTTAATTAGGATGGTGAATTATGAAGAAAAGAAAATTAAAGGGCTTTGTTTTACCAACATTGTATGTTTTAGTAATTGGGGTTTTGTTTATCAGTATTGCACTTTTAGGTAATGCTTTAAGAGTAAATACGAACTATGGTAATATGGCGGTGGATGCCATTAAAGACATTACGGTACCAGTCACAAATGTAACGCAAAATAGTCAAATTGTTCGGCCTTATACAGATGATGCCGTAACAATTAGCAAATCTTATTACGATATGCAAGATGAGGAAACCAAACAACAAAATTCCTTAGTCTACTACGAAAATACTTATCTTCAAAATAGTGGAATTTTATATAGTAGTGATAAAGAATTTGATGTAGTTAGTGCTAGTGATGGAACAGTTAGTAAAATCAGCCAAGATGAAATCTTAGGTAATGTCGTTGAAATAACCCATAACAATAATTTAAAAACCGTTTACTATAGCTTAAAAGAAGTATTAGTCAAAGAAAATGATACAATCGCGGCAAATACCGTAATTGGTAAAAGTGGTGATAATGGTTTAGAAAATGAATCCGAAAATTGTTTATTGTTTGAAGTATATTACAATGGTGAAGCCATGGATCCCGAAGATTTTTATAATATGACGCTTGAAGATTTACAATAAATCATAAAATAAACCTCTTAATAATAAGTTTTATTAAGGGGTTGTTTAATAAATGGAAAGTAATATTTCAAAACGGGTGGTTGCAGAAGCAAAGCATATGCTGAAAACCAAAGATACAATTCGCACAATTGCCGATAAATATAAAGTCAGCAAAAGTACGGTGCATAAAGATTTAAGTGAGCGGTTAAAACAAATTGATGCCAATCTTGCTAGTTCAATTGAAGAAATAATGCAAGAACATATTGATATTCGGCATATTCGGGGTGGTGATGCTACTCGACAAAAATATAAAAAGAGGTAAAAAATGAAAAAAAATAAAAACATTTTATATTTAAGTGATGATTATATTTTCCTTTATAGTCATAATTTAAAGAAAATGATTAAATATAAATTACCAAATAATGTTTTAAAAAATGGTAAAGTGGCGAACACTAAATTATTTATTGCCAACTATAAAAAGTTTATGCATGAATATAAATTAAATAATAATCTTTTAGGCGATAAAATAACTATTATTGTAAATCCTAGTTATACTAAAACAGATATTGATTTAATTACCAATCTTTTTCAGGATTTAGCGTATCGTAAAGTCCAAATTGTTAATGAAATGAAACTCTATAATTTAAATAGTTCTAATGCTTATCTTAATTATAATAATGAGTATTTTATCTTTAGTTACCTCGATTATTATAAAGTAAAGCATAGTTATCTTTTACCTACGGAGTTATTTACCGAATCCGCGGTTATTGAACTGTTAAGTAAATTAATTAAAAAAAGAAATGTTTTTTGTTTTGGTTTAAAAAAAGATTTAGCCCAATTTATCTTAAAATTTGAAGCTAAAACCTCTAATATAGTCTATACTTTTCAAAATAATGAAACCTATTTACTTGACACTTTCAAAGAAGATTAATTAAAGTTTTACTTGCTTTAAGTTTAATTTATGTTAAGCTTAAAATGTACGCGTTAAATGTCGAACTTTGTAGGACGATTGGGCATTCAAGATTATTCGCTCTTATGCTATATTAAAAATAGTTAAGGAAGGAGTGAATTTAGTTTGACCGGAAAAGTAAAATGGTTCAATAATGAAAAAGGATACGGCTTTATTGAAAATGAAGAATTATCCGATATTTTTGTTCATTACTCTGCAATTGTCAAAGATGGTTTCAAAACTTTAAGTGAAGGTAGTATCGTTGATTTCAAATTAGTTGAAACGTCTAAGGGCTTACAAGCAGTAGACGTTGTTGAACACCAAATGACTACTATATAGTAGTTTTTTTCTTGACTTAATGGTATAATTTAATTAGGAGAGTGATAATAATGAAATTGAATATTCGGGGAGACAAAGTAACGGTTACAAAGTCTATTAAGGATTATATTGAAGATAAAATGAGCCGTTTAGACAAATATTTTGATAATGCTAAAACGGTTGAAGGTAAAATTATAATAAGAGTGCGTAATTTAGATCAAATTATTGAGGTAACTATTCCGACATCACGCTTTACCTTAAGAGCGGAAGAAAAAGATCAAGATTTATATGCGGCCATTGATTTAGTTGTTGATAAACTAGAAGGCCAAATTCGAAAAAATAAAACACGATTAAATAATAAATATAAAAATTTAGATAAGTTTGAAATGTCTTTTGATTTTGAGGTTGCCGATGATGAAATTGACGAAACTAAAATTGTTAAACGGAAAAATATTGAAATGAAACCGATGGATGAAGAAGAAGCAATTCTACAAATGGAACTATTAAATCATGATTTCTTTGTTTTTAAAAATATTGATGAAGAATGTGTTTCCGTTTTATATAAAAGAAAAGATCAAAGTTTAGGTATTATTAATGTAAAATAAAAAGAAGTTCCCCGTTGGGAATTTTTTTAACCCAGGTTAAATTGTATTTTGGCTTTAGTTGTGATATTATTTTGGTGATTAGTGGTGAGATAATGAAAAAATTATTAACAATTATTTTTGATGGCTTTGGCTATCGGGAAGAAACTAAGGGAAATGCGGTTCGGGCAGCCCAAATGCCTAATTTTAATGCTTTATGGGAAAATTATCCCCATGCCCTTTTAGGGGCCAGCGAAGAAGCCGTAGGTTTAAAAGCCGGCCAAGTTGGTAATAGTGAAGTTGGCCATTCAACTATTGGTGCTGGTAAAGTTTTAAAACAAAATGAAATATTGGTTGATGAGTTCTTTGCTCATGTTGATTTAGAAAACGAAAGTATAAAAAAGCTTTTAGAATTAAAGGATAAAGATATTCACATTATGGGCTTATGCAGCGATGGTAATGTTCATGCTGGAGTTGATGATTTTTTAAATATGTTTGCCTTTTTACATGAACATAAATTTACGAAAATTCATTTTCATTTAATTACTGATGGGCGCGATACGGCAACCAATGTGGCCTATAAATATATTAAAATGATTGAGGCTGCCATTAAAAAATATAAAGTTGGGGATATTGCTTCAGTTTGTGGTCGGTATTACGCTATGGACCGCGATGAAAATTGGGATCGGACTAAGTTATATTATGATTTAGTGGTAAATGGTAAAGGGGCTTTAACTTTAAATCTGGAAGCATCTTTGCAAAAATCTTATCAAGCTGGCGTTACCGATGAGTTTATTAAACCAATTTTAGTTAGTAAAAATACGCTTAAAGATGGCGATGTTTTAATTTGGATGAATTATCGGGCCGATCGCAGTAAACAAATTTTGATGACGTTTAACGAAGAGTTTACGGCTTTCCCGGTGTATAGTATGCCTAATTTAACAACCTTTACTTTATTTAATATTGATAAAAAAATTAAAAGTAATGCCTTTTTAGAACCAACAACGGTCGAACAACCTTTAGGTATTTATTTGAGTGAACTGGGTTTAACGCAAGCCCGCGTTGCGGAAAGCGAAAAATATCCACATGTTACGTATTTCTTTGATGGGGGATATAATGGCAAGATTGAAAAATGTGATAAGTTTCATATTCCTTCTCCAGAAGTAGCCACTTACGATGAACTTCCGGAAATGAGTGCTTACAATGTAACGAAAAAAGTTATTACCTGCATGGAAAATGATTATGATTTTATTTTAGTTAATTATGCTAATCCGGATATGGTCGGTCACACGGGTAATATGGAAGCCGCGATTAAGGCCTGTGAAACCGTAGATTTATGTTTAGGTAAATTAATTGAAAAAGCCGAAGAAAATTTTTATAAAATCATTTTACTTGCCGATCATGGTAATGCTGATACCATGCTTAATGCTGATGGCACACCTTGTACCACGCATTCGCTTGCCAAAGTGCCTTTCATTGTTATGGATAACAAGGTCGGTCTTCAACCAACCGGAACTTTAGCCAATGTGGCGCCAACGATACTAGATTACTTAGATATTGCGGTTGCTAAAGGAATGAGGGAAGAAGATACCATTTTAATAGATGGTGATTAAAAAGAAAACGCTTGCAAATATATATATATATATATAATAAAAGGGAAAATAGGTGGTAAGATGAAACACAATTTTCCTTTTTTAATTGCTATGTTACTTTTTTTAATATCATTGTGTTTTAATATTTATTTATTATTAAGACCTAATCCTTATTTAATAGAAACAACCAATCAAAAAATAGAAACATCTAATATGTTAAGCATGATGTTAGAAACCGAAACTGGTAAGTATGAAGAAAGTAAAAATAATACATGGCCAGATAATCATTATGTCTATAATGATAAACTAAGTGGTTGTGAAAACGGTAGTACTTTAATTTGGGATGAAGAAACACGAAGTGTTAAGGTCAATGCCCAAAGTAGTGACAGATGTTACCTTTACTTTGACCATGAAGTATTTACCAAATATTTAATAAATTTATATCAAAAAGACGGTGATAATAATATATATTATCACGATAAAATAGGATCATACATTAATAGTAACTTAGAAGCCGGAGATTTAAGTTATAGATATAGTGGTTCAAGTGAAAGCGTGGAAAACTATGTCTGTTTAGATGGCGTCAGTAATGATGGACCTTGTCAAAATGGTGATGCCGATTTATATCGTATAATTGGCTTATTTCCAAATGATAGTAAAGAGTATGAAATAAAATTAATCAAGGCTACATTGGGAACAATAACGGAATTAGGAGATAAATCAACTGCCCAAGGTGGAGCATATAGTTCTGGAAATAATTACTATTGGAATTACACAGGGTCAGGGACGTATAATAATATGTGGCAAAAAAGTAATTTAAATAAAATAAATCTAAATGATTTTTATTATAATTATATAACTACAAAAGTAATTGGTTTAAATGAACATATAACCGAACATAAGTGGACGACTGGTGGTTTGCCATCTTTGAGTGATTATACCCCAAAACAAGTATATGATAAAGAATTAGGAACAGAAAAAATCCAAGTCGGAGCCCAAAACTGCTATGATGCCGATTATAACACTGGCAAAAGAGAGTGTACAGACGAAGATCTAACATATACTGATCAAATAGGTCTAATGTATTTAAGCGATTATGGATATGCTGCTTATCCTAAGGCATGGAATATTCAAATGGGATCTGATGGATATGATCAAGAAGATATAAAAACAAATAACTGGTTGTATATGGGATTATATGAATGGACAGTTTCGCGCTTTGCGTCAAGTGGTTATCATGCAGGTATTGTCACTGGTTTGGGTAATGCGGGAAATGTTGGCAATGGCAACTTCAATGTGAGTGGCGGTCTTGGTGCGCGACCTTGCTTCTACCTAGATGTTTCGACTAAAATTGCCAGTGGGAATGGCACATATGGTAATCCTTATCGATTAAATTTAAATTAATTATTCAAAAGCTTATGATTTTAGCAAGCATTTGTGCAAAAAATGCTTGCTTTTTCATATATTTTAGTGTTAAAATGATTCTTGTATGACTGCGTTGATGTGCGAGGTTACTGATACACTAGGATAAGTTGGTAGTAATTATTCTAGAATTAGAGAACTTGTACGGAGTATGTCTATACTAGATATAGGCGAAAGGAGGACATCGTAAAATGTCAAATAGTAAAGTAAGAATCAATTTAAAAGCTTATGATCACCGTTTACTTGACGTTGCGGCTGGAAAGATTGTCGAAACTGTCAAAAGAACGGGTGGCGAAATTTCTGGCCCTGTTCCACTACCAACAGAAATTGAAAAAGTAACCGTGTTAAGAGCTGTCCACAAATATAAGGATGCTCGGGAACAATTCGAAAGAAGAACTCATAAGAGATTAATTGATATTAAAAATCCTAGTAAGGAAACAATCGATGCCTTAAATCACTTAGATTTACCAAGTGGTGTTGACATCAAAATTAAATTATAAGAGAAGGAGAAAAGAAAATTATGAAAGGAATCTTAGGACGCAAAAGTGGAATGACACAAGTATTCACTAAAGATGGTAAACTTGTTCCCGTTACGGTTATTGAAGTTGAACCAAATGTGGTAATGCAAGTTAAAACTTTAGAAAAAGATGGATATAATGCCATTCAACTAGGCGTATTTGAAAAGAAAGAAAAAAAGGCGAATAAAGCCGAAATGGGTAGAGCTAAAAAAGCCAGTACTAATCCTAAGCGCTTCTTAAAAGAAATTAAAAATGTTGAAGGTGCTTATAATGTTGGCGATAAATTAATGGCTGATACCTTCACGGTTGGTGATGTGGTTGATGTAACGGGTACAAGCAAAGGTAAGGGCTTCCAAGGTACCATTAAAAGACATAACCAACATCGGGGCCCAATGACTCATGGTTCGCATTATCATCGGGCTGTTGGTTCTTTAGGTACGATGTTACCTAAAAGAGTTTTAAAAGGTAAAAACTTACCAGGCCATATGGGTGTGGATACGGTAACAATCCAAAACTTGGAAATTATCGAAGTAAACCCTGCGGAAAATTATCTATTAGTAAGTGGTAATGTTCCTGGCGCTAAAAACTCATTAGTTTTAATTAAATCAGCGGTTAAGAATTCTCGTAAACCAAATGCGAAAGAAGTAATTGTTTATGAAGAAGAAACCGTTGTTGATGCTGTTGAAGGTGAAGAAGTAAACGAAACTCCTGTAACTGATGCAGTAGAAGAAACTAAAGAAGAAGTAGCAGAAGAAACACCTGTTACTGAAACAGTGGCAACAGAAGAAACAACCCCTGTGGAAGAAGAAAAGACCGAAAGTACTGAAGCAGAAGCTTCTGTAAACGAATAAGGAAATTTAAGAAAGGAAAGTAGAAAATGACAAAAGTTAGTGTTAAAAATCTTAAAGGTGAAAAAGTTAAAGATTTAACTTTAAAAGATACTATCTGGAACATTGAACCAAACGATGACTGCTTAAAGAAAATGATTCGTTTACAACTTGATGCAACGCGTCAAGGCACAAGAAAAACTAAAAATAGAAGTGAAGTTTCAGGTGGCGGTAAAAAACCTTGGAGCCAAAAAGATACTGGCCGGGCTCGGCAAGGTAGTACTAGAGCTACGCAATGGCGTGGTGGCGGTATTCCATTTGGTGTAGTACCAAGAGATTATACTTTTAAAATTAATAAAAAAGAAAGAGCAATTGCTTTAAAAACAGCTTTAACTTATAAGAATAAAGAAAAGGCCTTAATTGTTCTTGATGAAATAGCTTTAAAAGGATTAAAAACAAAAGAAGCGCTAGAAATTTTAAAAGGATTAAAAATTGAAGACCAAAAAACTTTATTTGTAACCAGCGATGAAAATGAAAACTTATATATGGCCACAAGAAATTTAGCCAATGTTGCAGTTATTATGGCTAATGAAATTAATTGCTATGATCTTGTTAATGCCGATATCGTCGTTATTACAGAAGAAGCAATTAAAACAATTGAGGAGGCGCTTAAATAATGAGAAATTATACAGATATTATTATTGCACCGGTCATTACGGAAAAATCAATGGCAGCAAGAAATGTAAATGTTTATACATTCAAAGTTGTTAAAGATGCTAGTAAAGACGAAATTAAGAATGCTATCGAAAAAGCATTTAAAGTAAAAGTTACAAGTGTTAATACACTTAATACAAAATCAAAGAAAAGAAGAGTTGGAAGATACTCTGGAAGAACCAAAACTTACAAGAAAGCTATGGTTACCTTAGCTGAAGGTTCTTCAATCGAAATTTAGGAGGTTCAAAATGGCAATAAAACATTATAAACCAACGACTAATGGTCGCCGGGGAATGACAACGCTTGTTAACGAAGAACTAACAAGTGCAAAACCAACTAAATCATTAATTAAATCTGTCAGTCGGACAGGTGGTCGTAATAATCAAGGTAAAATGACGGTTCGCCATATTGGCGGTGGCGCTCATAAGAAATACCGGATGATTGATTACAAAAGAAACAAAATTGGTGTTA
>CANRAJ010000044.1 GCA_947628545.1 uncultured Bacilli bacterium
ACTGTCACTCAACCAGACGATAAAGGAGAATTAACTCAAATAGATGGTTTAGATTATAAAACAGATGTAGATGGCAATGGCTTAAATGGTTTTGATATCACCGAAGCCACTGGTTTAATAGCAATAGCTAAGAATTATGAAATAACGGCAACAGGTTCTGAACCAACGGTAAAAGCAACCCAAGAATGGGAAATAAAAATAACCTTAATAAACTTAGATAGTAATCAAAATAAAAATACGGGAAAAGAGTTTAGTGGTCAATTAATCTTACAAAAAGATCAACTCATTGCTAATTTAGCCGATGCTTGTGGAACAACAGATACAATAGGAACATGTGTTAAAAAAATTAACAACGAAGATTATGAATATAGTCATATAATCTATCATAATAATACAGCCCTAGCCGAATCCCAAATACCTAATGCAACCTTAAATGCTAATGATAATAGTTATAGATATAGCGGTTCAAGCGAAGCAGTCAAAAACTATGTCTGTTTAGATGGAACAACTACTCAAAATGATTGCAGTTCAGATGCTGATTTATATCGGATAATTGGTTTCTTCCCAAATGGTGACGAATATGAAACAAAATTAATTAAATATGATTATGCAACTAAAGAAGAATTAGGAGATAACGAAACTGCTCAAGGTGGAGCATATAAAGGTAATTATACATATGAAAATACGTACTACCAAGGAAATAAAGATAATTATAACAATATAGCATCATATTATTGGAATAGTAGTCAAGGAACGAGTTCTAGTGATCCTAATACAAATATGTGGCAATATAGTAACTTAAATAAAAAGAATCTAAATGAATATTACTTAAATACATACCTTGCCAAAGTAAGTGGTTTAAGTGAACATATAACAGAACATAAATGGACAACGGGAGGTTTACCATATTCAGGTCCCTATAATGCTCAACAAGTATATAATAAGGAACTAGGAACAGAAAAACTAACAACAAGTGATAATAAATGCTATGCCGAAGATAATTGGAGTGAAGCCCAAACATGTACCGAAGACGACTTAATATATAAAGATGCCAAAATAGGTTTAATGTACGTAAGTGATTATGGCTATGCTGCTTATCCAGATGCATGGAGTAAAAACCTACTAGGTTATAATAAAACTGACTATGATTCAGATATAGTAAAAGAAAATAATTGGATGTTTTTAGGAAAATATGAATGGACAGTTTCTCGTGCTTCGGACTATGGCCGCAGTGCGTGGCGTGTCAGCAATGCGGGCTATGCGGACAAGCGCAGCGTGGACTACATCTATGGCGTGCGGCCGGTCTTTTATCTCGAGTCTTCGACCAAAATAACAAGCGGTGATGGCAGTAAGACAAACCCATTCCGACTTTCTTGGAGTTAAATATTAAGTATAATGCTTAATATTTTTTTGTATTAAATGAATGGCTAAAACATATATTTTTGGTAAGGAGGATATTATGAATTGTACAATACCTTTTACCAAGGATGTTAAGTTTGAAACGAATATCGCGGAAATATTAAGTATCTCATTAGAACATGAGTATACGGTTAATGAAGGAGAGTTATTAGGTAACTTTATTATTACGGGGGAATATAAAACCCATGAGGTAAGTGTTAATCGGGAATCATTTGAATATGTTTTACCTTTTGCGGTTAATTTAACGAAACCCATTGATCCGGATACCGTGGATTTTGAAATCCAGGATTTTACTTATGATTTAGTGGATAATAATACGTTAAAAGTCAATATTGAATATTCTGTTAAGGCCGAGGAAGTGGAAAGAACCGCGGATGTTTTTGAAGAAATTCCGGTAGAAGATACGGCTAAAGCGGAAGAAATAATGGCTGAGGTTTTAGAAGAAAACGAAGAAGAAAGAAATGTCGCGGTGCCCGCGGCTGAAATAATCGAAGAAGAAAAAAAATCAGAAGATATAAGTGCGGAAGAAAATGTAATTTTAAATACTATTACGGGGGAAGAAAATAATTTTGTGACCTATCATATTCATATATATAAAGAAAATGATACAATTGAAACTATTTGTAGTAAATATAATACCAATACCAGTGTTTTAGAAAATTATAATGATTTAAAAAACTTAACGGTCGGTGATAAAATCTTAATTCCTGATCTAAATGAATAGATCAATTGAAGTTTTAAAAGCCATCTATAAACCTTATCGATATACGATTAAAGGTAAAGCAACGAAATTAGAAACCACCAGTGGCGATTTTGTCATTAAAGAAAAAAATAAAAATGTCGGCGAATTATTTAATTATTTAGTTAGTCGGCATTTTGATAATTTTCCGCATTTAATTGATGAATCACGAAAAGATGTCAATGTTTATGAATATATTGAAGGCATTAAGATGCCTTTAGATCAAAAATGTGAAGATATGATTGATTTAGTAAGTCAATTACATAATCAAACCAGTTATTTTAAAGAGGTTAGCGAAGATAAATATAAAGAGATTTATGAAGGAATTAAAAGTAATATAACATATTTAAGAAACTATTATAATACGAAATATGAAATGTTTTTTACGGAAATTTATATGAGTCCGAGTCATTATCTTTTTATGCGTAATTTTGCCAAAGTCATGGCGGCTTTGGATTTTGCTGAGGAAGAACTAGGTAGTTGGTATGATTTAGTTAAAGAAGAAAGTAAAATTAGAGTATGTGTGGTGCATAATAACTTAGAATTAGATCATTATATTAAAGCCGATAAAGATTATTTTATTAGTTGGGATAATTTTAAAATTGATACACCGGTTTTAGATTTTGTTAATTTTTATCGGAAAGAATACGCCAAATGTAATTTTGAGTTTGTTTTAAAAAAATATTTAACGAACTTTCCCTTACTGGAATACGAAAAGAAATTATTATTTATTTTAATTGCTTTACCACCTCAAATAAAAAAAGGGGATAGTGAGTTTGCCACCACCCAAAATATGCGGAAAAGTTTAGATTATGTTTTTAAAACGGAAAACTTAATACGGCCATATTATGCGAAAGATGAAGAAGAAAAATAAAAATAATTCTAAAAATAAAACAAAGATATTCCAGCGAAAAGGTAATATTAAGGTAATTAAGGCTTGATAAAAGATTAAAATACCGAGAATAAATAAAATAATGATTGTAAAACCACTATTAGGTCGATGCGGATACATAGGCTTCACCTAATATAATATATGTTGAGTAAAGGGGAAATGTAAATCATTTCCTTTTTATTTGAAATAAAGCGGAAGATGAATTATAATTTAATTGAGGATAGAAAATTATGAATAATAAAAAGGGTTTTATTTCCATATCGGTTGTTTATGCACTTTTTATGTTGCTTTTAGTATTGCTTTTATCTATTTTATCGACTTATGCTTATAATCGACTTTTATTAAAAACGACAAAAGGAGATATTGAAACCGATTTAATACATAATCAAGATAACCGGAATCTATCTTTTGTTTGTATGAATCAAAAATTGGGATCTTGTTTTTCTCAAAGATATTATTTAGATAAAAATTTACTATATCATAATGCTGATTTGGATAATAGCGCTAATGATGGTTCATATCGTTATAGTGGGGAAAATCCGGATAATTATATTTGTTTTGGAACCTCAAATAATACTGAATGTTTAGCCAATCCCGATAAATATTTATATCGCATTGTTGGAATGTATAATGAAAAAGTTAAAATTATTAAAGCCCGGCCCTTAACGACAAAATATGCTTGGGAAACCGGCGGGACAAACGATTGGTATAAAAGTGGATTATCGACTTATCTAAATAATACCTTTCTTAAAACCTATTCGGAAACTTGGATTAAGAAGATAATTCAAAATTCTTGGGAAATCGGTGGTTTAAGTTTAAATGATGGCACACAAAATGTGGCCCGAGATGTTTTGAAAAAAGAAATAAAAACGGCGGCGGATAGTACATATTTTATGGGCAAAGTTGGTCTACTATATTTAAATGAATATTATTTTGCGGCCAATAGTGATTATTGGAATACCAAAAATTATTTAGGGACGGCTAATTGGCTGGCCAGTGGTAATACGGAATATTTAATGTCACCAACCAATAATAATAAAACTAATGCTTTTATAATAAATGCTAATGGGACAATTTCATCTGCCGCGGCGAATAGTTTGCAAAGCATTAGGCCCGTTTTTTACTTAAATCAACAAGTAAAATTACTAGATGGCTTAGGTTTAATTGATGAACCATATTTAATTGCATAGGAGGGAAAAAATGAAACTAAATAATAAGGGATTAACGTTAGTTGAATTAATAATTAGTATTGTGTTAATCGTCGTGGTTATGTTATTCATGTACAAATTATTAAGTGATGTCAATAACGAAAAAAATGATGATTCATATGCCCAACAAAATCGGGTAATTCGAGCCGAAATAATCAAAAAAATTGAAGATGATATTTTTACCAAAAAATTAACAAATATTACTGATGAAAGTACCAGTGGTAATTTAAAGATTAGATTTAGTTTTGAAGATGGAACTACTTCAAGAATTTTGGCAACAAGTAGTACGCTTACTTATGAACCGACTGGTTATGTTGCTTCGGCCACGAGTGGCAAAAATGCTAAACAAAAATGGACGATGAAAGAATGTAGTTTAAATGTCGATCAAGTTAAAATTAATTATAAGCAAAATAATAATATTTTCTCAATACTTTTAAATATTGAAGTATATACTGGTAATGATTTTAATCGGTTATGTAAAGCGGGCGAAGAAAATTGTCAAAATAATGTTGTCGATGATATTTCCTTAAGTTACACTGGAACTTATAATACCATTATTGAAAATAATATTGCGAAATTAAAGTGTTTAGGTAAGGGCTGTTAGGATAATTGAAATTATGGTTTGATATAAACGGCCCTGAAAAAAGAAACGATAATCTAAATTGTTTTCCACTAAAATACATTTGACTTGACTATGAATGGAAATACCCCCAAAAGAGATAAAGCCTATGGCCATTATCTCTTTTATTTGGTTACTTAAAGAAATTGCATGTAGGGCATTTAAACCTTGGGTGACTTCTAAAAAACCTTTTAATAAAGTACTAATTATAATATTTAGATGTAATGTTTGACTTATAATCGATGACATAACCATAAAGAAAGTAATTGTCCCGAGAATCATGATTAAAGTATCCATGCTTTTTTTAATTGATTGTCCCAGATTAAATTTAGTTTTAGATGGCGATGTAATTTCTTGATAAACAATATTTTTCCGATTAATTAAATAAATTATTAAGTTACTTAAGTAATGAATGATAATTAATTTAATAACTGTTTTTAAATTAAAAAAATTGTGGAGCATGGTAAATAAAAATAAAGGATTTGCAAAATAAGTAAATAGTAGGTAAATATTAGCATTATGCTTATTAATTTGGTTCGTTTTATAAAGATTACTAATAATAAAAGCATTTGAAGGGGCTCCACTTAATAAAGACATTACCCAAATAAATGGGGTACAAGAAGAAAAAATTTGGGCAAAATTTAGATTAATCAAAAGATCATTAAAAACAAGCATTATGAAAAGAAAAGGAAAGACCTTTTTAAGCCATAGTTCCACGGCTGTAAGACTGGCTGTTAAAAGTAAATTATACTTAAGAAAGAAAAGAGGAATAATTAAAAAAAATCCACAATAAAGCCATTTTAATTTCATAATATCACCATAATTTGATATAATTATTTTAGGGTGAGCATCGTGTTTACTAAATTATATGAAAAAATTAAAAATTTTATTGTTCAAAATTATAAATTTTTGTTAATTTTAATTGTTCTTTATTTTGGATTTACTTATGAACTACCATATGTTGTTTATACACCCGGGGGTCTTGTCAATTTAAATGAGCGCATTAATTTAAAAAATGATAAAATAAAGGGCAGTATTTCGATGTGTTATGTTTCCCTTATGAAAGGAACGTTGCCTGTTTTGGCTTTATCTTATATAATTCCTAATTGGGATATTGAACCTCGCGAAAATGTAACTATCGATAATGGTAGTATTGATGAATTAGTCGAAGTTGAAAAAATTTATTTAGAATCTTCAATTGATAATGCCACTATTGTTGCCTACGAAGCCCTCAATAAAGATATTACAATTAAAAAAGAACATAATAAAGTTATCTTTATTGCTGATGAGGCCAAAACTAATTTAAAATTAGGGGATGAAATAATTAAAGTTGCTGGAACTAACGTTTCTAGTATTGATGATATTAAAAGAATAGTTAGTGAACACAAAGTTGGTGAAAAACTTAAAATCATCGTTAAACGCGATAAGAAAGAGCAAGAAGTGGCAGCCCAAATATATCAAGTAAAAGATGAAAATAAAATTGGTATTTCGACGATTACAACTTATGATTTAGTAACAGATCCCGCGGTTAAAGTGAAAACCAAAAGTAGTGAATCAGGTTCTAGTGGGGGATTGATGTTAAGTTTAGCCCTTTATAATAAATTAACGCCCGAAGATATAACCCAGGGTAAAAAGATTGTCGGAACAGGAACAATTGATCCTGAAGGTAATGTGGGCGAAATTGATGGTGTAAAATACAAATTACTCGGGGCTGAGAAAAAACATGCGGATTTATTCTTTTGTCCCATCGAAAATTATGATGAGGCCTTAAAGGTCAAAAGAGAGGCCAAATTAAAGATTAAAATTAAAGCCGTTAAAACTTTTAATGAGGCCTTAACTTATCTCAATAATTTTTCTTCATAACTTATAATTATATGTAAATAGATGTTAAGTTAATAACTTACATCTTTTTTGATGTAGTCCTAATCTTTTCGTTACCAAAAACTTTATTTGTGCTATAATAAAGGGCAATGGAGTGTATTATGAAGCGTAGTGAAGTTGATCGCAGTTTATTAAGTCCAATGATGTTACAATACATGGAAATAAAGGATGAATACGAAGATGAATTAATTCTTTATCGCTTAGGCGATTTCTATGAATTGTTTTTTGATGATGCCTTGATTGCTTCCCGCGAATTAGAATTAACGCTTACTGGTCGGGGAGCCGGGTTGGCCGAAAAAGTTCCTATGTGTGGGGTTCCACATCATGCCGTTAAATCTTACATTGAAAAGCTGGTAAATAAGGGCTATCGTGTGGCCATTGTTGAACAACTAGAAGATCCCAAGGAAACCAAAGGTATGGTCAAAAGAGGGGTAGTTGATGTCTTTAGTAAAGGAACAATTGCCGATGCGGATTTACTTAACGCTAAGGATTCAGCATTTATTTCAGGCCTCCTTTTTTATCAAGATGTTATTATTTTAACTATTTTAGACCTTTCCACGGGGAAACTTTTAAGTTTAACCATTGATAGTAATGAAGAAAAATTAATCAATGAATTATTAAATTATAATATTAAAGAAGTTGTCGTAACTCATGAAACGAAGATTGATTTTATTAATCTTTTAAAAGAACAATATAATATTGAAATTACCTTTAGTGATGCCTTAATTGAAAATAAATACGAAAAATTATTAGAACAAACAAATGACGTTCGAATTAAAAATGGGATTAAACATTTATTTTATTACCTTGATCATCGGCAATTAAAAGATTTAAGTTATGTCGATAAAATTAATATCGTCAATGAAACCGATTATTTAACGATGGATGTTCATACGATTCGCAATCTTGAACTAACGGAAACTGTTCGACTAAAGGATCGCACTTATTCTTTAATATGGTTACTTGATAAATGTAAAACAGCCATGGGCAGTCGGAAATTAAAAACTTGGTTACTTAATCCCTTAAAGGATAAAAAGCAAATTGAAGCCCGTTATGATAAAATAGAAACATTAAATAACGAATTTATATTAAAAGATGAATTAAAAAAGTGCTTATACGATGTCTATGATATTGAGCGTTTGGCGGGTAAAACCACCAATGGTCAACTTAATCCTCGGGATTTACTTCAACTCAAAAGAAGTTTAGGTGTTTTACCTGAGATAAAAGAAATTATTACCAAATTAAAATTTCCTTATGATTTAAATTTACATCAAGATATTTATAACTTGTTAGAAGCGGCCATTAATGAAGAAGCCCCAATTCTTCTCCATGAAGGAGGAATCATTAAGCCCGGGTTTAATGCCGAATTAGATGAAATAAAAGAAATCCGCAGTGGAGGAAAAGATTTTATTGCTCGGTTTGAAGCGGAAATCAAAGAAAAAACGGGCATTAAAAACTTAAAAGTTGGTTTTAATAAAGTCTTTGGTTATTATATTGAAGTAAGTAAAGGCCAAAAAGATTTAGTTAAAGACGAATATAAATGGGAACGGCGGCAAACACTCGCCAATTGTGAAAGATATATTTCGCCTGAATTAAAAGAAAAAGAGGCCTTAATTCTGAATGCGGAAGAAAAAATTAATGATTTAGAATATCAATTATTTTTAGATATTAAAAATAAAATTAAAGAAAATATTTTAGATATTCGCGCCACTGCTGATATTTTAAGCGAATTAGATGCTATTCTTTCTCTAGCCATTTGCAGTGAAGAATATAATTTAGTTCGGCCCGTTTTAAATGAAAATAAATGTATTCGCATTATTAATGGCCGTCATCCCGTAGTGGAAGTTGTAAATAAAAAAGAATATGTCCCTAATGATTGTATTTTAGATAAAGGAATAGATACGCTTTTAATTACTGGTCCTAATATGAGTGGTAAATCAACTTATATGCGCCAACTAGCCATTATTAGCATTATGGCCCAAATGGGATCCTTTGTTTCGGCCGAAGCCGCGGAATTACCTATTTTTGATCAAATATTTACTCGCATCGGGGCTAGTGATGATTTAGTCAGTGGAGAATCCACTTTTATGGTGGAAATGAAAGAAGCCCGTAATGCAATCAAAAATGCTACGGCTAAAAGTTTAATTTTATTTGATGAACTGGGTCGGGGAACAGCAACCTATGATGGTATATCTTTAGCCCAAGGAATCTTAGAATATATTAGTAAAAATATCCATGCCATTACTTTATTTTCGACACACTATCATGAATTAACTGCCCTAGAAAATAAATTTAAAAATATTAAAAATGTTCATGTTAGTGCTGTAGAAGATGGCGATAATATTACCTTTTTACATAAAATAAAAGATGGTGCCGTCGATAAAAGCTATGGTATCCATGTAGCCAAACTGGCTGGAATGCCAGATGAACTTTTAATTAGAGCCAATGAAATTTTAAATGAATACGAAAATAAAGAAAAGAAAAAAGGAGAACCGCAAGATATTCAATTAATGCTGGATTTCAATAATACGCCATCTAAAAATGAAATGGCGGAAAAAGTTCAACAAAAAATAGAACAAGTCGATTTAATGAAAATAACTCCACTTGAGGCCTTAAATTTATTAGACGAAATAAAAAACGATTTAAAGAATAAATAATTTAAATCGTTTTTATTTGACGTCAAGTAAATAAAATTTTTCCAAAATTCTTTACAATATATATATATATATATAATG
>CANRAJ010000045.1 GCA_947628545.1 uncultured Bacilli bacterium
TTTTTTAGAAATGTCAGTTTTATTATATGCTAAAATATACCTTTTGAAAGGAGGTGTATTTTTAAATTAAATGAAAAAGGATAAAGAAAAGGCACTTAATCTTCTAAAACAAAAAGTAAATGGTGAAATAAAAATTACATATCGTGATATAACAAAACAAACTGGTTATCAAGAAAGACAATTGATAAGATTGTCTCAACAAATAGAAAAAAAGGATATTTCTTCTTTGGTAATTCATGGTTTATCTAATAAACCTTCTAATAATTCTGCTCACACCCAAGAGATAGAATATATTAAGAACTTTAAGAAAAAATATCCGCTTATTACTATATCACAATTCATGGATATTTACCATGAAGATGTTATTTGGAATAAGAATAAACAAGAGGATGTTAAAAAATATAATCTTAAAGTGAGAAGTAAATCTTTCTTTCAACAATTATTTAAAAACGAAGGTTGGAAATCTCCCATTAAACATAAATGTTTTGATTCTAACAAACAAGTTCATTCTTTAAGAGATCCTTCTCCAAGAAGAGGTATCCTTATCATGGTTGATGGTACTCCTCATGACTGGTTTGACAATGGCAATAAGTTTTCTTTGCATGCTGCTATTGATGATGCCACGGGAGAAATCCTTGCTGGTTGGTTTATGCCTACTGAATGCATGTTAGGTTATTGTCATCTATTTAAAATTATTCTTGAAAAACATGGTATTCCTATATCTGTTTATTCCGATAGAACTACTATTCTATGGGACCCTAAAGATGGTCAACTTACCCATGTTGGAAGAATGTTAGATGATCTTGGTATTGAACTTATTTATGCTAATTCAGCAGAAGCCAAAGGTAAAATTGAAAGAATGAATTTTACTATTCAAAATAGATTATTAAATGATATTATTTGTTTTAACATTAAAACTTATAATGAACTAAATAAATGGTTTAATAGTTATTATATTAATTACATTAACAAAAAATTTGCTTATAAACCAAAAGAAGAAGAATCAGAATTTATTCCTTTAAACGATATAGATTTATCTACTATATTTTGCATTAAAAGTACTAGAATAATTTTAAATGGCAATATGATATCTATTAATAATCAATATTATATTCCAATAGACGAAAATGGAAATGACTATGTTTTTTATAAAGGTACAAAAGTAGAAGTATGGCAAGATGTATTCAATCCTAAATTAATTAGAATATTTAAAAATAATAAAATTTATGAAACAAGATGTATTGAAAGATATAGAAAAGATCCAATTAAACGTGAACAAAAAAGAATTGATGATCAAAAGATGTTAGAACAGCTTATAAGAGAAAGAGATGAAAGATTAAAAGCAAGGGCGAAACATAGTTGAGTTTATCTTGACCCTTGCTTTTTAGATTTCATCTTTTATAATTTTTTTGCCAACAAAGTTTATCTTTGTTGCTTATCTTTTTAATTACCGATGCAAATTAAAACTGACATTTTAAAAAAATCTTAACATCATTTTTTGGCACTTTACACGGAATTTAATAATTTATTTCTTCCGCTTGATCATCCTGATAATATACCCGCGGTAAATTATTATTTAATAAACTCATTAAATAATACCGATTAGTTTTTAAATTAAGTAAGACACTACTAATATTATTAAAATCACTTATTAAATAAACTTTATCCCCTACAGCAATAGAATCATCCACTTTTACCACCATTTCTTCTAATGAATCGGTTAAACAATCACAAATTTTATCATTAATGACAACTACTTTTAGGGCTTTGGTTACCCCATCTTTATGCCCAATGGCAATACTGGCTATTTTGGTATCTTCCCCGGCACGATAATTTCGCCCAATTAAAGTTCCCGCCGCAACCTCCTTTAACCCATTTACTGGTGCAGTTATCGCAAAAGAGAGTTTTAATTGGATATCTAAATCACTAAATTCTTCACCTGGGTATAATTTAGCAATTTTTTTGACCCTTCGCCAATTATAATCATTAAAACTTTGCGGTAAACCGAAAACGGCTAAATCTAGTTTAATTCCATTTATTTTGGCCATTTTAGGATGATACATTAAGGGTTCATTCGCGTATATCAATAACTCACGTGTATCAATCGGCTCAATTGTATTTAAAAAATTATGCATTTGGTGATAATAATCTTCATCATCTAAACCATAAGTCGTAAATTCGGTATAAATTCCAGTTAAAACTAAATGTTTATTTTGATTGATAAGACTAATGGCTTCACTTAATTCCCGATAATTAGCAAATCCCTTCCAATTAGCCCCATTATCAACTAACAAATGTATTGCTAAATCATCTTTAAGATTTTTTAAAACTAAACTTTTTAAATATGTTAAACTTCCGATCATTAAAACTAAATTATTATTGATTGCATCATAAATTTCATCTTCCCAAAGTTCGCTACTAACTATTAAAGGTAATTCTTGATTGTATTTGCGAACACTCAAAGCCTCTTTTAAATCAGTAACTAAACCATAGGTAAAACCATTTTGCGCAAAAGTATTAACTAAAAAAGAACCTAAACCAAAACAATTATTGCGCATATCAATAATTTTAAAATCATATTCCTCATTATTTTCGCCAAGTAGCATAATATTGTTTTTTAAAATATTAATATCAATTTCGATTTGCGATTTCATAATATTCTCCCTATAAGTATTATATCATTTAAAAAAATGGTTTAAAAGTTAAAAAACTATTGGCACCTATTATATATATATTTTACATTGACTTGACAAGTTAAAACTATTTTTGCTAAATTAAAAAGGGATAGAACATAATAAGAAAGGATTTTATTATGTCAGATACCAAACCCGATACTTATCAACAACAAGCCATCATAACCGACAAATCAACGCTTTTAATTGCCGCGGCCGGCAGTGGAAAAACTTTTACCATTGTGCATAAAATCAAATATTTAACCGAAAAATTAATGATTGCACCCAAAGATATTTTAATTATTTCTTTTACCAATAAAAGTGTGGCTGATTTACAAAGAAAAATCAATCTAAATGCCGACATTTACACTTTCCATAAACTAGCCATGGCGATTTTAAAATATAATCATGTTACTTTTAATATTGCCGCCGATGATTTATTGGAATATTTAACCAAAGAATTTTTTCTTTCCTTAACCGATGTAACTATACAAAAGATGATTTTAAAGTATTATCACTTTCCCGATTATCAAAGTTTTTTAAAAAGTCGAAGTTTTACTGAACTTGTAAAAATAATTATTAACTTTATTCATCTATATAAAACCAATAATAAAACGCTTGCTGATCTTAAAAAAATTTATAAAACTGAACCGTTTTTACTTAAATTAATTTTAATTATTATGACCCTATATAATCAAGAACTGAAAAGTACCCAAGCGCTTGATTTTGATGACATAATAATTATGGCCACAAAATACGCTGCTAACTACAAAAAATATCGTTATATAATTATCGATGAATTTCAAGATACTTCCCAAATTAGATGGAATTTAATAAATCAAATTCGCTTGTCCAGTCAAGCCACCATTTTTGTCGTCGGCGACGATTATCAATCAATTTTTAAATTTTCTGGTTGTGATATCAATATTTTTTTAAATTTTACAAATTTAGTAGCCGATTCCCAAATTTTAAAATTAAGATATACTTATCGCAATAGTCAAGAATTAATCAATTATTCTTCTAAATTTATTATGCAAAATTCGGCCCAAATAAAAAAAGAATTATTAAGTCCTAAACATCTCAAAAAGCCCATTATCATTAAATATTATTTTAATGCTACTTATAGTTTTACTAAAGTTTTAAAAAAAATTATGCACCAATACCAAGATATCTTAGTTTTAGGTCGCAATAATTTTGATTTAAAAAAGTTTTATCCGGCCGCCGTTTTAGAAAATGATATTTTTCTTTTTCAGGGTAAACCAATTAAATATTTAACCGTTCATTCGGCCAAGGGTTTAGAAGCCGATGTTGTTTTAATTATCAATTTGGAAGATTCCTTATATGGTTTTCCTAATAAAATTGTTAATAATAAAATTATTAGGGAAATGCAAGCCCCAGAAGAAAAAATTTTATATGCTGAAGAACGGCGCCTTTTTTATGTAGCCTTAACCAGGACTCGTAACGAAGTATATTTATTATGTCCTATTATAAATAAATCTCCTTTTGTGAAGGAGATTAAAAAAATTATTAAAGCGGGTTAATATGGATAACTGCCAAATAAATTTCAGGAATATTTTTAATTATTTCTTTTTCAATCTTATTAGCAATTTCATGACTTTCATAGGTTTTTAAATTACCATCAACAAAAATGGTAAAACTAATTTGATATTGGTATCCTACGGGAGTAGCGTTAAAATGATTGATTTTCTTTATTTCAGGATGTTTTTCAATGATGGCTAATACTTTATTTTTGGTTTCCATCGAAAAAGATTTATCCATTAAAACATCGTAACTTTTTTTAAATATTTTTAAAGCCGTTAAAAAAATCCAAAGTCCAATACCTAAACCAACGATACTATCAAAAAGATAAAAATGATAGATACTTAAAATAGCGGCGATTAAGTTAAAGGTAGTAATAATTACATCGTTACGATGATCTTTATAACTTGCTTCCATTAAAATACTATTATAACTTAATGCAATTCGCCGATTATAAAAAAATAAGCTTAGTTTTACAATGATTGTAATTAAACAAGTAATAATTAAAAAATATGAAAAATGAAAACTTTGGGAATTAAAAAATGAGCTTATAGCGTTAGCAACAATTTTTATACTTAAAATAAACATCATAAAACTAATAAAAAGCGAATAAATATATTCGGCTTTACCATGACCTAAATTATGATCATCATCGGAAGGAATACTAGCAATATGATTGCCAATGTACGACATAAAAGACGATAAAATATCGGTTAAACTATTGAAAGCATCGGCAATCATGGCTTGGGAATTAGTTAAAAATCCAATTATTCCTTTAAGCCAAAATAAAAAGAAATTACCGAGTATACTAATAATACTCGCTTTTTTAATTTTGCGATTACGATTACTCATTTTTATCAACTATCTCTTGCCATTTAGCAACCAAAGTAAGATTTTCTTTGACTGGTTGCGTAAAATCATATTTTTCATCGCCATTATACCATCCTAAAAAAAGGTAACCTACGCGCGCGGGATCGCCAGGTTTAGTCACTCTTTCCCCTACTCTAATAGTTTGTGTGGCATAATTATTGGTACTTTGGGAATCAAAAATTACTGTATAAGTTCTTAAAAAGAAGAAATATCCAATAATGATGAGGATAACCAATAATACCCCAGGCGTTGCCCAAAGAATTTTTTTGTTCATCTGCCTTTTCCTTTCTTTTCCCTTAAATCATTTTGCATTTCATACGTATGATACAAATTTAGCATTAATTTTTTGACTTCTAATTCTAAAATTTGTAACTTTTTTAAATATTTTGCTAAAATTTCTTTTTTAACCTTATTTTCATATTTTTGTAAAAAAATTTTGCGAAGCCGATCTAATTCGGTATAAGTAACTAAAACATTAGAGGAACCATCACTACCCTCACTTAATAATTCATAAATCCGCATAACGATTTTTTTATAATCCCGTTCAATTTTTTGATTCAAAATACCCTTTTGCAGATTTTGATCATAAACTGTTACTTTGCTAAGATGAGGATATTTACTAACTTTGGGACTAAAGCTATATCCTTCCCCTAATTTACATTTAACATTAGTTTTTTTAAGGGGACTTTTTTTTACAATATATTTACTCATTTTCTGACTCCATAATATCTGGTCTATTGGCCTTCGTTTGCTTAAGTTGCGCCTTTTGGCGATATTCCGCAATTTTAGCGTGATCCCCGGATAGTAAAACTTCCGGTACCTTTAACCCCCGATATTCACTGGGCTTAGTATAAGTTGGATAATCAAGCAAATGATCCGTGAATGATTCACTGACTAAACTTTCTTCATTAATGACGCCAGGAATTAAACGGGTAATGGCATCAACTACCGCCATCGCGGGAACTTCGCCCCCTGTTAAAACAAAATCGCCAATACTAAGTTCTAAGTCCACCAAAGTTTTAATTCGCTCATCAAAGCCTTCATATCGGCCACATAATAATATGATATGTTTTTTCTTACTTAACTTAACGGCCCTAGCCTGATTAAATGTTTGGCCACTAGGACTTAACATAATCACATATGAATCTTTCGTTTTAATTTCATCTAAGCAGGCAAATATCGGTTCACACCGAATGACCATGCCTGGACCACCCCCATAAGGAGTATCATCTACTTGCCCATTATTTAAAGGGGTATAATCGCGAAAATTAATAACATTTATCTTAATTAACTTTTTATCTTGAGCCCGCTTCATAATCGATTCGGTTAAAAAATTGGTAAACAAATTAGGAAATAATGTCAATATATCAATTTTCATAAATTGCCTCGCTTTTTTCTTTATTATACTACATTAACTCGTTATTTTAAATCCATTAATTGTTCAACCCCTTGGGTAATTATTATTTTCTTTTCCCGGTCAAAACTAACAATATATTCCTTAATTAAAGGGATTAAATATTCTTTTCTATTTTTACATTTTAAATAGTTGTAGGCTTTTCCTTTTAAAATTTCTTTAACACACCCTAAATCTTTGCTATTTTCGTAGATTTTGGCCCCAATTAATTCACCTATTAAATATTCATCTTTAGCTAAATGTAATTCACTTAATTTAACATATAAGTTTTGGCCTATAAAAGCAGCAACTAGGTCACCGGTTAAAAAATCCGTAAAAGATAATAAATCGTATTTGCCTGAGATTTGATAACCATTTATTTTTAATGCTTGATAATTTTCCCCGACATAAAGGTTTTGTCCGACAACAAAAATCTTTTCTTTTAAGTTTGTATCACTTATTACTTTAACCTTGCCATCCAAACCATGCAAAGCCACAATTTGGCCCACCAAAACAAAATCATTCATGATAAACCTCATACATCAAAATGGAAGCCGCAATGCCAGCATTTAAAGATTCACAACTTTTTTCCATTGGAAGATAAGTCATTTTATCGCATAATGATTTTACTGGTAGGCTTATTCCTTGACCTTCATTGCCAATTACAATGGCAAGTTTCTTATTCTTTATTGATTTAATATCTTCGCCCTTAGTTACGGAAGTCCCCACGATTAAATAACCATCATTTTTTAAAGCCGGAATAGTTGTTTTTAAATCCCGTCTTAAAATATTGACTTGAAAAATCATCCCTTCACTAGCCCGAATCACCTTTTCATTATATAAATCCACCGAATCCATACTTAAAATAATGGTCGTAAAATGAAAAGCCACGGCACTCCGAATAATCGTCCCTAAGTTTCCCGGATCTTGCAAATTATCTAAAATGAGAATTTGCTCCGTGGGCTTTTCTTCTTTTAAAAACGCACAAATACCAATCGTGGAACTAATACTTTTTTGACTACTTATTTTTTGCATTATTTCTTTAGTTACTAAATAATCACAAGCAGGATCATCAATACTTATTGTTTCTTTTAAAATTCCATGGGCTTGAGCTTCTTTTAGTAAATGATCGCCTTCGATGATAAACTCCCCATGTTCATCGCGCACTTTTTTATTTTTTAAAGATACCCAATATTTAACTTTACTATTTTGTAAACTCGTTATTTCCATTTTAATCCTTTAAACTCTTTCTTATTTCTTTATATTTGGGACAGGCCTCACCGACTAATTGCCAAAAGGCCTTACTATGATTGGGTTCATAAAAATGACAAAGTTCATGAATTATCACATAATCAATAGCCGTAATATCTCTTTTTATTAATTCTGTATTTAATGTAATAATTTTTTTCTTCGTATCATTAACCCCCCATCTCGTTTTCATCTTTCGGGTTCTTAAAGTAAATTCCGGCAAATTCCGAAAACACTTTTTAGCAATTTCCATCTCTTCATTAAAAACCCGCAACATTTCCCGATTTAAAAAACTATCTAAGGCCTCCTTATTTGGCGTATAAACATTTTTACCATCTAGAAAAACTTGTTCTTTCGTTTCATCGATAACAATATAGTATTTATTTCCTAAATATTTAAACTTATCATCATCTTTAACTCGTTCTTCCATTTTAGAATACATCCGAAATAAAGATTCTTCATTTTGGGCAATTAATTTTTCAATTTCTTTAACACTTATATATAAAGGGGCCGTAATTACTAAAGTTAAATCTTCGTTAAAACGAAAATAAAGATTTTTATTTTTCTTCCGAACTATTTCACATAAAACAGTTGTGCCATCACTAAAGGTATATTTCATTTTTTAAGTAAATCTCTTATTTCTTCTAAAGTTTTTAATTCGGCCGATTTTTCTTCTTTTTTAACCTCTTCTTTTTTATGACTAAACTTATTGACAATTTTAACGACAATAAACAAACAAAACGCGACGATTAAAAAGTCAATCACACTTTGAATAAAAGCCCCATACATAATCTTGGTATCTTTAAAAGTAATAGCTAAATTAGAAAAATCAACACCGCCTAAAATAAGACCAATAATTGGCGTAAAAATATTATTTACTAAACTGGTAATGATAGCACTAAAAGCCCCACCGACGATAACCCCAACCGCTAAATCCAAAACATTTCCCCGGGCAATAAATTTTTTAAATTCTTTTAACATCTTAACACTTCCTTAAATCAATTTTACCACAAAGAAAAAGGAAAATAAATTATTTTCCCTAAACACTCTGAATTTTCTTGCTACCAATATTTTATAAATTAGATTTTTAAGAATAAGTATAATAATCTGTTTGATGACAATATTTATTACCACATGTACGAGCATGATAACTGCAACTTCCGCCATAATTATCACCATTTGGTCCATAATAATATCTACATACACTATAACATGAACTTAAACTTCCAGTATATGATCTACTAACTTTATTACCACCTGCAGTCATACATGAACAGCTACAACTATAGTAAGCGCTAGTGCAATCAGCATAATAATGACTACTATAACAATGCGCCGATCTATATACTGTAGTAGAAATTTTAGTAGATAATCCTGCTTCATTGTTAGCATAAAAAGTATATTTTTCTTGAGAACCACTACTTTTAACTTTACTTTTAGAATATGAACATTCTGATTCTGAACAGGATTTTAATACTTTCGTATTACTAGAATTGTTAATCGTTTGAATTTTTGATATATAATCTGAACAATTTACTTTGATTGTTACACCATTTTCTGAATCTTTATTACTTTTTGATATCGTGCATGATGGAGCCGTTTTGTCTAGTTTAACTTTAAAACATTTTGAGGTTTCATTCTTGGAATTGACCATAACTGTTTTAATACAAACATT
>CANRAJ010000046.1 GCA_947628545.1 uncultured Bacilli bacterium
TATTTCTAGTATAACAATTACTTTTTATTTTTGCATCTTTTCTTGACACTTGTATACATTTTTCTGTGAATAGTAACGGGTAAACCCTAAAAAAAATTTCAATTCGTTAAAATTGAAATTTTTTTCGTTTTTAATGATTTAGGTACATCGATAACTCTTTGATTAGATGAACCGCGCCATTTCAAAGTTGGATCATGTAACTCATCAACAAATTGGCCATCAACTAGTACATCAATATAATTTAATATTTCTTTATCTTTTAAATCCCGATCAAATAAGAAACCAGTCCAAACCCATAAAGTTTTGTCGGGAAACATTTCTTTAAAAGTTTTGGCAATTTTCGTGGTCGTTTCAATATTCTTGGGATGAAGGGGTTCTCCACCTAAAATTGATAAACCAACCACAAAATCTTTTCGGCACAAATCCATTAATTGCTTTAGCGTTTCGTCGGTAAATTCCTTACCCCCATTAAAATCGTGAGTTTCCGGATTAAAGCAATTTTTACAATTAAAAGTGCATCCTTGAACAAAGATTGATGCCCGCATTCCGGGACCATTGGAAATGTCCATGCGACGCATTTTGGCATATCTCATGTTTACGCCTCAGCAGCATCCTTATTATCGACGTGGATTACTCTTTCTTTTATTTCTTGGGTCCGACCTTTATTCCAGAAGTTCGTTCCAATATAACCGCAGGTCCGACGAGCCACATTTAATGTTGCATGATCGCGGTTACCACAATTTGGACAATACCATTCAAGATTATCATCGATTAAGATTTCCCCATCGTAACCACATTTTTGACAATAATCACTCTTGGTATTAAGTTCCGCATACATAATGTTATCATAGATAAATTTAATGATTTCAATAACTACATCGATATTATTTGTTAAGTTTGGTGTTTCCACATAAGAAATCGCACCCCCAGGACTTAAAACTTGGAATTCGCTTTCTAATTTTAATTTATCAAAAGCATCAATTTCTTCAAATACGGGAACATGATATGAATTAGTAATATAATCCCGATCGGTAATTCCTTTAACGACTCCAAATCTTTCTTTTAAACATTTGGCAAATTTATATGTAGTAGATTCTATTGGAGTTCCATAAACACTGTAATCAATGTTTTCTTCTTCTTTCCATTTTTTACAAGCATCATTTAACCGCCGCATAACAGCTAAAGCAAATTCTTTACCTTCGCCATTGTCGGTATGGGAATGTCCCGTCATAAATTTTGTACATTCATAAAGGCCCGCATAACCCAAAGATATTGTTGAATAGCCACCATGAAGTAAGTCATGAATGCTTTCGCCTTTTTTAAGCCGGGCTAAAGCCCCATGTTGCCAAAGAATTGGCGCAACATCTGAGGTTGCTTTACTTAATCTTTTATGTCTTACTTGTAAAGCCCGATGGCATAATTCCAATCTTTCATCCATAATTTTCCAGAAAAGATCTTTATCTTTATCACTCGATAAAGCCAAATCGACTAAATTAAGCGTTACAACGCCTTGGTTAAACCGACCATAATATTTTGGTTTACCATTTTCATCAACATAAGGAGTTAAGAAAGACCGGCAACCCATGCATGGATAACATTGGCCATTACCATTTTTATCAATTTTATATTGTTTCATCATTTTTTCCGAAATATAATCCGGAACCATCCGTTTTGCTGTACATTTAGCCGCAAGTTCAGTTAAATACCAATACTTGCTATCTTCATGAATGTTATCTTCTTCCAAAACGTATAGAAGTTTAGGGAATGCGGGGGTAATCCAAACGCCTTTTTCGTTTTTCATTCCTTCAATTCTTTGTTTTAAAACTTCTTCAATAATCATGGCGAGTTCGTCTTTATATTCTTCGGTTTCGCCTAAATATAAGCAAACACTTAAGAATGGTGCTTGACCATTCGTGGTCGTCATCGAATTAACTTGATATTGAAAAGTTTGAACCCCGTCTTTTATTTCACGAGCCAAATCTTCTTTAGCGTATTTTTCACAATCCGCTTTGGAGAATTTTCTTTCTTTATATTTTTCTAAATATCTTTTATAACTTTCCCGCGCAAAAGGGGCTAAATGCGTCATAGTAATCGTGGCACCACCATATTGGCTAGATGTTACCGCCGTAATTATTTGAGTCGCAATGGTCATGGCGGTTAAGAACTTATGCGGTTTTTCAATCATAATACCATTAATATTAGTACCATTTTGAAGCATATCTTCTAAGTTGATTAAATCACAGTTATGCAAAGCATTTTGGGCAAAATAATCGGCATCATGGAAATGAATTATACCTTCATCATGGGCTTTCACAATATCTTCGGGAAGCAAAAAGCGTCTGGTAATATCGGTACTGGTAATACCCGCTAAATAATCCCGTTGGGTGGTAACAATTTTGGGATTTTTATTAGAGTTTTCAGTATTCCAATATTCATTTTCGCCATCAATTAATTCTTTAATTGCTAAATCTGTCGTATTGGCTTTCCGGACTAATTCCCGCGTATACCGATAAGTTATATATTTTTTCGCCAAAGCATACTTGCCAATAGACATTAATTTCATTTCAATAATATCTTGAATGTCTTCCACCAGCATTCTTCTTTTGCCAAGGCCTTCAATATACTTAATAATATTTTTAATTTGGGTGCTAGAAGCGCGATCTTCTTCGGCTACTTCCGCATTGGCTTTTGTAATTGCCGTTTCAATTTTTTCTGGGCTATAATCGACAATGTGCCCATCACGTTTAATTATTTTCATCACTACACTACCTCTCCTACCATGACACCAATATAGCATATTTATAAAAAATATATATGTTGCAATTGCAACATTATGAAAAAAATGCTAAAATTGTTTTAGGTGATGTCAAGTGGCCGATATTTTTGCCAATATTTCGAAAAAAAACAAGTGTAAACTACTTAAAATTTTAGAAGCCAATACCCATACTTTTCGGAAAAATGAAGATATTACGGGAAAGCTTAAAAATGAAAATTTGATTGGGATAATTCTTTCCGGTGTAGTTGAAATTATTCGCGAAGATTATGATGGTAATCGGACATTAATTGAAGAATTAGAAGCTGGCAATATTTTTAGTAGCAAGTTTTCTTCGATCGAAAATGTCGATCACACCATGGTCGTTATTGATGAGGCCACAGTTATTTTAATTGGTTATAATGAAATCATTAATTGTGATCTAGATAAAGATTATTATATCCAATTTATGAAAAACTTGCTCGCCATTTTTATGGAAAAGTTACAAGAAAAAAATGAACATTTAGAAATCTTAAGCCGGCGGTCTATTCGTAATAAACTTCTCGAATATTTCCGGGTAATGAGTAAAAAACATGGTTCTCGGTTTGTTTACTTACCCTTTAACTTTACAGACCTAGCCGATTACTTAGTTATTGATCGCTGTGCGATGAGCCGCGAACTTAAATATTTAAAAGAAGAAGGCTTTATTGAGGTTAAAGGTAAAAGAATCACCCTTTTATATGATCGCAGATGATTTTTTCCCCGCTTTATGTTATAGTTATTTTAGAAGGAGTGATAAATTATGCGAGGATTTGAAATTGTAAAAGGATATGAAGATAAAGGAATTAATTTACCCGTAAGAAAAACGGCCAAAGCCGCGGCCTACGATATTGAGGCTGCGGAAGATACCATTATTCCGTCTTTTCATTTAGGAGTTAAACCGACCCTTATTCCAACCGGTTTAAAGGCCTATTGTGCTGACGATGAATTTTTTATTCTTTGTAATCGTTCCAGTGGACCGAAAAAGGGCTTAGTAATGGCTAATAGTATTGGGATAGTTGATGCCGATTACTATGGTAATGAAAGTAATGATGGCCACTTTTTCTTTCAATATTTTAATTGTTTAGATCACGATATTGAAATTAAAAAAGGTGATGTCATTGGCCAAGTAATTTTTATGAAGTACTTGACGATCGATAATGATGAGGCCACTGGTGTTAGAACCGGGGGCTTTGGCTCAACGGATAAATAAAGTAAAGTGTTACTTAATATCGTATTTAAATATTGCGATATTTTTTTTATTTGTTTATAATACACTTAAATGAAGGTGATATTGATGGAAGCAAAAACAGTTCATTTTATTGGTATCGGTGGTATTTCCATGAGTGGCATTGCGGAAATGCTTTTAAGTTTTGGTTATCAGGTGACGGGTACCGACATTAAGGAAACCAACTTAACACAAAAATTAACGGGAAAAGGAGCACATATTTTATATGGCCACCATCCCGAAATGATTAAGGATGCGGATATGGTAGTTTATACTGCTGCAGTAAAAGAAGATGATCCCGAACGCATAATGACACAAAAGTTAAATAAACCAACCTTGGAACGGGCGGAATTTTTAGGCCAAATTAGCCAAAACTACGAAAATTGTCTTTGTATTTCAGGCACTCATGGCAAAAGTACCACGACGGGTATGGTTAGTTCTATCTTTTTAGAAGCCAATCTTAATCCTACGATTCAAATTGGGGCGACCATGAATAAAATTAAGGGTAATAGTTATATTGGTAGTACTAAATATTTAATTATGGAGGCCTGTGAATACGTCGATAGTTTTTTGCATTTCCACCCAACAAGCGAAATAATTTTAAATATCGATGATGATCACCTAGATTACTTTAAAAATATCGCTAATGTTAAAAATTCCTTTACGAAATATATTAATCTATTACCCGATGACGGCCTTGCTGTTTTAAATGTAGATGATGCTAATATTAATGATATTATTCCTAATATTACGAAACCCTATCTTACCTATGGTATCAAAAATGAAGCCGCATATACAGCTCAAAATATAAGTCAAGATAAACACGGTTTTTATCAATTTGATATTTATCATCAAGGTAATTTATTAACCCATATTGAATTAAAAATTAATGGTTACCACAACATTTATAATGCCCTAGCCGCTTTTGTTCTTGCCCAACATTATATTAAAGATATGGCAATTATTAAAAAGGGGTTAGAAACTTATACGGGTGTTGATCGAAGATTCCAATTTCTAGGTGAATATAATGGGGCTGCCATCTATGATGATTATGCCCACCACCCTACGGAAATTGCTTCCACTTTAGCCAGTGCGAAAACCATTTTCCATCATCAAACTTGGGCCGTATTTCAATCGCATACTTTTTCTCGGACACAAGCGCATATGCAAGAGTTTGCCGATATCTTAGCCCAATTTGATAATATCGTTATTGCCCCAATTTATCCAGCCCGTGAAATAAATACTTTTGGCGTTTCTGCCGAACAATTAGTGGACAAAATAAAACAACAAAATCCTCATGTCGTTTATAAAGCCGACTTTGCCCAAATTGTGGATTATTTAAAAAATAATGTACAACCCGATGATTTAGTTATTACCATTGGTGCCGGCCCAATTAATGAAGTTGCCTACCAATTAGTAACCAAATAAAAAGCTTGGAATTTCCAAACTTTTTTTCTTTCTTGGCGTCCTCGATCGGACTCAAACCGATGACTTATCCCTTAGGAGGGGATTACTCTATTCAACTGAGTTACGAGGACAAACTAACGTTGAATTGCTAAAAAGTTAATTGCAAAAATAAGTAAGGCTCCCATTTTTAATGGCACTTTATATTTTAGCATCTCATAAGTAGCCACACTTTTATCAGCAAAAGAAACTAAATAACTTTCCTTACAATCTGGTTTAGCATGACCCACAGGAAACATATGCGAAACAATAATATTTTGTTGCATAGGATTTAAATCAAATTCCCTGTTGGCATTTTCTAAAGCCCAATCCGGATGATTCGTAAAAGCATGATTCCCATTTTCTTTATTTAAATAAAAGTCATGTAATAAAGCGGCTCTTGTAATTTCGGCAATATCACTTAAATGTAATTTTTGACACATAAAATAAGTCATTCGCGCTACATGTAATGAATGATCTAACCGAGAAATACCATGATGTCGTTCATATTTTAAAGCAATAAATTTATCATTTTCTAGAATATCTTTAACAATTTGATTAAATTCAACTTCTTTTTTAATTGTCATTTCATATCCCCACATTTAAAGATTATACCACAAAATCAGAAAAATGCGAAATTATTCTTTTAAAAATTAAAAATACATTTAAAATTAGGATAAATGCCACATTGTCTTTATCCTAATTATAATTTTTATATTTTTATACTCTTAATTCCAGGAAAGACGGAAAGGATTATCATGAGTGCCATCCCCATTAGCAATCCTAGTTGAAGCATTAAGATAAAAACAAGGTTTAATCGTTCGATCCGTTGAAAAAGCACCTACACCTCTTAAAATACCAGCATAATAAATATTCCAAACTCCAGTATAAGAATTATTTTCCCGAGAAATTGTATAAGCACCTCCGGAATCATAAAGCCAATTATTTTTCATTACATCTTCCAATCCATATCCTTCACCACTATCCAAATTTATTTTTTGATGCCAGGCTTCAGGATAGGCAGCGTATGCATAATCACTCCCATACATCAAACCAATATGGTCTTGAAATGTCAAATCATTTTCTTCATTGCATAATCGATGACCAGAAATCATATATTCTGAATTTAAACATAAATTATCATTTTGCTTTAATCTTCCATTTCCCAACTCATTATCGTAAAATTGTTTAGCATTATGTTTAGATGATCCTGATGCTCCCCCTACCCACCATAAATGGTTGGTAATATTGGCTTCTAACCCTTCTACTTTACCTGTAATATATTTATAATAAAAATCATTTAAATTTACTTTATTTAAATTACTATATTTCCACATATTACTATTATCGGTATCGTTTATACCATTTGTGGAATTCCATCGATAATTTTTTTCGGAAACAAAAGTTCCTCCTTGCGCATTGACATTATTTCCCAATTCAACTTCTGTGCTATTAGTAGCCTTTATCAATTTCATTTCATATTCCCCATTGTCATTTTGAAAAAAGCCAATTATCCGATATAAATCAGCATCAGAACTACATTCATTTTCACTTGTTGAACCATCTAAACAGACATAGTTTTGAACGTTTTCGCTAGACCCACTATAACGATAAGCATCATCATTAGCATTTAATTCTTTATTAACCATATCTGAATATTTACGATTTAATTCTTCGGTATTATGTTTTATTAAAGTTGGTGTTTCTCCTTCTTTATTAGCTATTTGTAATAACTTATTTATGGTCTTTTGATATTCTGGTACATATTCTTCTTTTTGCATCATTATTGTTCCAGTAAAGGTTTTATTGGTATTTTCATTTTGATTTTCTTTTAAATTTACCAAGATTATTTTTATTTCCCATTCATGGGTTGTCATATTTGATAAATTATCTCTTCCTTGATCTTTTATTTCATCACTTGTTTCAATATCACTTTGCGATATTTTTATTAATCCTCTTTTTTTAGTTATATCAAACCCTTCGGTATTTTCATACTTGGGATCTTCACTACTTATATAATCTAATCCATCTATTTGTGTTATTACTTCTTCTTGTTCTTCTAATGGTTTACTTTTATCAATCTTTTTGACTTGTAAAATTAATTCGGCCTTACCACCTACCGTTGAATAATCAAGTTCATTTTTCGTAATATTTAAATAAACATAATAATTATCACTCGCACTTTTTGTTGCATCATTGGCTAACAAAATGGCTTGGCCAATTACCCCATCACCAACATTAATGCTTTCTTCATTAAAGTTCGACATATTGGCCTTAATAATTATTTCTGTATTTTCTTTATCTTCATCTATTATTGTTTCACTAGCAATATCTTTATCTTCTAAATTAAATGATAAGACATCCGTAGCTCCAGATTCCGCATTAATATTAACATCTTTCTTACCAGTGTTTTGAGAAGCAAAAAAAGCGAATGTAGCACCAATTACTGCTAGAAATAAAACTACAATGGCAATTATTGTGAGAATCATGTTTTGTTTATTATTACTCATATTACTCTCCTCCTTACTTTATTGTTTATTATTTTTTATATTTTTATTAATTCCAAGATAGCCGAAATGGATTTGTCTTACTGCCATATCCACTTGTTATTTTAGTTGAAGAGTCTAAATAGAAGACTGGCCGCACGGCAACATTGTTACTGATTACGCTGCCGCTGTACACACGACCCGCAGCGCTAACAATTCCCGCATTGCTGCCATTGGCTAAATCACGGGAAACTGTCCATTCATATAAACCCATATACATCCAGTTATTTTCTTTTATGATTTCGCTGCCATATCCACTTTCATTAGTTATTGTTTGATTCCATGCTTCGGGATAGGCTGCATAGCCATAATCACTTACGTACATTAGCCCTATTTTAGCATTTTTATATGTTAAATCGTCTTCGGTGCATGCTCTTTCTCCTGTGTTATAATCATCGTCATAACAATTTTGGGTTTCGGCTTGTAGTTTTTCAGTTCCTAATTCATTATTGTATACTTGTTGGACATTATAATCTGAATATGAAAAGCCTCCGGTTGTCCACTTATTTTCCGTTATATGTTCACTTAAATAAGTAACTTTACTTGCTATATAATTATAATAAAATTGATTCAAATTTATTTGATTTAAGTTACTTTTTTGCCACATATTATTATAGGTTCCTGATCCTGTGTAATTCCAATAATATCCTGCGATATTGTTATAATTGTCTGGATTCCCTTGATAGGTTGTATTTCCAAATGTATAATTACCTTTATAAGCTCCACCTGGAGCAGTTTCATTATCACCTAACGCATCTTTTGTCACATAATCATATTTAATCAATTTCATTTCATATTTGCCAGTTTCATTAGGAAATAAACCAATTATCCGATATAAATCAGCATCTGAACTACATTCTTTTTCAGTAGTTGTTCCATCTAAACAAACATAATTTTTTACACTGGCACTAGATCCACTATAACGATACGCATCATCATTAGCATTTAATTCTTTATTCGCCATATCTGGATATTTACTATTTAGTTCTGCCGTATTATGTTTTATTAATGTTGGTGTTTCTCCTTCTTTATTTGCTAGTTCTAATAACTTATTTATTGTTTTTTGATATTCGTATACATATTCTCCTTTTTGCATTATAATTTGACCCTTAAATTTCTTACTCGTATTTTTATTTTGGTTGGCATCCAAATTTATAAATGTTACCTTTATCTCCCAATTTTGAAT
>CANRAJ010000047.1 GCA_947628545.1 uncultured Bacilli bacterium
ATTCATGAAAATACTAGCGAAGATAGCAATTCGGTAGTTAAGGAAGAAGAAACGGAAGTATCGCGGGCACCAATGCACGAAATTGAAGCAACGACTTCAATTGATATGATGTCTACTGAAAGTCAAATTTCTGTGGAAGATGAAACGGAAACGAAAGAAGAAAATGAAAAGCCAAAAAAAGAAGAACCCGTAGCAACTGTTTTACCTGTAGCAGAGGAAGCAAGTGCTAGTGATGCTGCGGTTAAGCAATCAATACCTAAAGAAAAGTTGATTCCTTATATTGTAACCTTAATTTTATCTGCTATTGTCATATTCCTTTTAGTTCAAACTTGCTTAGGATTTTATTTCGGTTTCCGTTATCGTAATGCCGAAGTCAATAACGTTAATTCGACGGTGCAAAAGTAATATCAATAATTTGATTGAAAAAAATTTTTAAATGAGAACTTAAATAGATCATTTTGTAAATATGATCTATTTTTATTATTTTACCTTTAATTTTTTTAATAAAACCATTTTGATAGTAGGAAAGCATAATAGTTTCCTTACTATAATAAGCATCGATTATTTTTTCTTCCAAAATGGCAATTTCTTCTTCTGATAAAATGGGCTTGGCAATTTTACTTTTTTCCCAAACTAAATTATTAATTACTTGTTTGGAAGATACTAGAGATTCAAAAGGTTGCCATTTAATAAAACCCCGATCAAAATTACTCATGATGACCTCCAATTTTTTGATTTCTTTCAATGGCTGTAGAATCGGGTAGTAAACTAGAGGCCTTTATAATACTATTTTTGCCAAATTTATTTTTTATTTCATCGATGGCGGTATTAATTTTAGTTTCTTCTTCGATTTTATCTAAAGCATGAAATAAATCCAATTGGACACCTTTTTTGGGTTGTAATCCCCCACAGGAGATAGTTACTTTGCGAATTGGCAAAAAAGTATAATAACGATCAAAAATAATTTCGCAAAAATGGCGAATTTCGCTTGGTGAATCTGTGGGGGCATCTAATTTTGTCGTATGATAAAAGCCCCCTTGAATATCTTTCGAATAACCAATGCCTAAGCCAATAATCGTGGCTTGTTTTTTATTTTGGCGAAGTCGGCCGGCTAAAAGCTCAACCATTTCATTGATAATTAATTTAATATTGTTTTCGTTATAATCTTTAAAGAGTACTTGAGAATGACTATAAGATTTATCTTTAGGTAATACCTTATAGTCATTAATACGACTAAGATCAATCCCATTGGCGTGATTCCATAATTCCGTACCCATGACGCCAAATTTATCTTTTAATATATGGCGATCATAGTGGGCTAATTCGCCCACGGAATAAATTTTTAAAATATTTAAATTTTTTTCCATCCGGGGACCGATTCCCCACATTTTGGATAGGGGTGTAATGGGCCAAAGTTTCGTCGGAATATCTTCATAAGTCCATTTAGCAATGCCATTTTTATATTTTTTGGCTTCCGTATCCATGGCTACTTTGGCCAGTAACATATTAGGCCCAATACCACAGTTCGCCGTAAGTCCCGTTTTTTGATAAATAGTTTTTAAAATATCTTCGGCTAGTTCATAGTCACTTTTTTTATATAGTTTTAAATAATCGGTTACATCTAAAAAACATTCGTCAATCGAATAAACATGCAAATCATTTTCACTGACATAATCAAGATAAATGTTGACAACTTCCTTGCTTTTGGCTAAGTAAAGTTTCATTCGGGGTGGCACGATGGTATATTTAATATGCGCAGGGATATCATATAAACGAGTTCGGGAAGCAATCCCTAATTTTTTTAAACAAGGAGTAATGGCTAAAGTAATGGCTCCATTCCCTTGATTTTTATTCGCCACAACTAAGGGAACGGTAAAAGGATCGAGTCCTCGTTCCACACATTCGCAGTAAGCAAAAAAACTTTTTAGATCGATGCAGAGAATATTTCTTTTCGGATATAGTTCTTCCATAATTTTCCTCCAAACAAATGTTTCTATTACCATTATAAACAAATTAGGCCGGGAGTGCAATTCCTTTTTTTGACAAAAAAGTTCCACTTATGTTATAATAGGCGGAAGGGGGAATGGGGATGTTACAAACTTTACCAGAATATCTGGAAACCGATTTGGCAACAGCACAAAAATTTATCGCTCGCCGAACCAAAAATGTCCAAAAAATGTTTCATGCTGTATACGGGGAACAATTAGATCAGGTTCCCGATGTTAGTCGGTTAAATTTAATTAATCAAAAAAATTGGGAAGAAACATTAAACGCGGTAAAGAAAGCCTTCGTGGCCAAAAAGTTTACTTTAGCGGCTATTTTAGAATTATCATTAGATGAGATTAATGTTTATTTACCTCGATTTAATTTATCACCTAAAAATTATGAATTATTAAAAAAGGTGTTTGGTCAAAATTATGATCAAGAATACGATTTAAGTGAATTAAATTTAGGCGAAATTCCTGCCTATAATCAATTAATATTGACATTAAAAAATTATCTTATCCAAGTAAATCGTCAAAATAGTTATGATTTAACGAATCAGGGAAATTCTATTTTGAAAGTTTTAAAATGTTCTAAAGAAGAACTCGTTATTTTTAAACAACGTATTTTAGAAAACCGTCGCAAAATTCGTTTTGCTTTTTGTGCTGTTTTTGGCTCAAATTTAGATCGTCCCGCGGATATTTTAAATTTAAGAAGTGATCAAATCGCGGATTTTGAAGAAGGTATTAAGTTAGGTAAACAATTAATTCTGGATTATCGTGCTGATCGTAAAATAGCCCAAGAAAATCGTAAAATTATCCAATCAAAAATTCATAAAGATCAAGAAAATCTTAGCCAAGAAAAACGGGAGGATTTAACCCAAATTTTAAATTGTTCAAAATTAGAAATTCCGCTTTTGGTTGCCCGAATGAGTGTGATGGACGAAGCCTACTGGGCCTTAAAAAAAGCCTTTGGCGAAAACTTTGCTGGTTCATTAAATTTAGATGCCTTAAATAAACAAGAATTAAAACAATACCAAAAAGGAATTAAGATTTTACAAAAATTAAAAAAACAACATGATAAAGAACAAAGTCAATTATTAATTAATATTGTGCAATTTCCTTGGGATGAAATAATTAAAGTAATTTCTCATATAAATCCAGAAAGTAAGCGTTATCAAATTTTAGTCAGGGCGCATGGGGCAAACTTTGAAGAAAAAAAGAATTTAAGGGGTATGAATGAAACCGAAAAAAATATTTATTATGATACTATTGCTTATTTACGGCGAACTTTAAAAAAGCCCGCGAAAAAACCTCATTATTTAACTGAAATTTTAAATTGTTCTCCCGAAGATTTGTATGAAGTACTTTGGAATTTAAAATATAATACCAAAAGATATCAAGTATTAGTCAAAATGCATGGCGAAAAATTTGATCAAGCCGGCGATTATGGAATGTTAAGCCAAGAAGAAAGAATAAACTATAATACGGCTATTAATGCTTTAAGGCGAAAAATAAATAATCCAACGACGCAAAAGAATCATTTTTATTTATATCAAATTTTACGTTGTAAATGGGAAGATTTAAAAGTCGTTTTAGCAAAAATGGATCACAATTCGGATTACTATCGAATTTTGGCTAAAGCGTACAATAATGATTTTGCGGGACCACGGGTTAATATTTTATCTAAGGAAGAAGAACAAATTTATGATGCAGCTAAAAAATATTTAAAAGAGGCCTTAAGAAAAGAAAAAGCTCGGCAAAATATTAAATATCTTTGGGAATATGTTAATTGTGAGGAAAACCAATTAAAAACTTTGTTAACAAGCATACCATCTAATTGGTCATATTACACTCTTTTGCAACAAGCCTTTGGCGTTAATCTTGATCAAAAACGCAATCCTGATTCGGAAATGAATAAACTTTATTACCCCATTAATTTTTTGAAAATGCGTTATCGTCAAATATTTATTGAAGGTAAACCATTAGAAGAAATCGTTGCTAAATCAACGGAAAATTTAACTTTATTAGAAATATTAAATTGTACTGCTGATGAATTAAAAATTATGCTTCCTTATTTAAACAAAAATTATTTACAAGCGTTGCAAACGGTTTTTGGACCGAATTTAGATCAAATTAAAGATACAACGAAGGCTGATATTGTCACTAAACGTAATCAACGTAATGCCATTAAAAGATTAATCAATTTATACAACCAAATATTTATTGCAAAAAAAACCATTATTATGCGAAGAAAGGATAGAGCCTATTTAAATGATTTAATTGGTTGTACTTATGAAGAATTATTAGAACTAATGCCGTATTTAAATGAAAACTATACGCAAGTTCTCCATATGATTCATGGACAAAATTTAGATCAATATCCTAGTTTTCCTAATAAAAATAAAAATTTTTATACAACTTATAGTTTAGCCAAAAAGAAATTAAGAGAATATTATCAAGAAATTTTTGTCCAAGGTAATAAAAATGTTATTCCTCAAAAAAGCAAATGCAAAGCCCTTTATTTGGATGAAATAATTGGTTGTTCGCCAGAAGAATTGGCTTTGCTAGTTAAAAGATTAAATCCCCAAACAAAAGGTTATCAAATATTAATTCAAGTTCACGGTTACTCTTTTATGGAACCTAAAAATATAACCGGTTTGGATGATAATGCTAAAAAAATTTATAATCAAACTAAAACCCGTTTACGTAAATATTATAAGACTGCTAAAAATTTTGAAGTTAATTCTCATTCCTCTAAATTCGCCGGTAAATATTTACATGAAATCGTAGGTTGTTCGCTCGAAGAAATGCAACAAATTCTAAACGAAAATTTATTACGAAAAAATACTAAATATTATCGCGAGTTACAAAAAATATTTGGTTATAACTTAGATGAAATATATGCTCCAATTACTTTAACGGCAGATGAACAAGCCTCATTATATTCGGGAATAAAAAAAATCAAATCAATTTTACCTAAACTTAGAAAATTACCGGGACCGGAAATTTTATTGCCGGAAAGTGTATATTTAAAAAATCAAACTTTTTTAGCCTTAGTTGCTTATTTACCCGTTAGATATCAAAAAATATTTTATTTATACTTAGTAAATGATGATATTTCCGTTATAGCCCAAATAATGCAAATGGCTAAAAGCGATGTTCAAAAATGTTTAAAAATTATTTATAGTTGGTTTAAACAAGTAGAAGAATCATATACGGCATGTTTTCAAGAAAAACTACCGGAGGTAGATAATTTAACTAAAACCCGCCATTTAAAAGATAAAAGATAGTTTTGCAAAATGTTATATTTTGTGCTAAGATAATCGCTCGGGGGATTAATATGGAAGTTATTAAAAAAGAACAAATGGCTAAATTGCAAAAAACTTTTGCTTTTTATCGGCAAGATGATGCTTTTTATACCAGCATTTTAGCAAAATATAGTAATCAATCAGATATGTTAGAAAAATGTCAAAAGGATATTTTAGCCCAAATAAAAACAGACTGGTATCAATGCCAAATTGATTGGTTTGTTAATTATGTGATGCAAAATTGTCAAGCCAATACACCATATGTCAGTATTAAATCATTAGAACAAATGGTAACTTTTTTAAATAATTTAAATTTAATGATGAATTTAGATATTTTAAAATTTTTATTAAATCATTGTTCTTTATTAAAAGAAATTTTTGTTTGTATTTTTCCAACTGGGGTTGAGATAAATGAAGAGCGAATTAATGATTTGACGGATAATAATGATGTCAAAGAAATATTAATAATGTATAGTATTTTACAAAGAGCCGAAACTTTAGAAGATAAAATGAGTTTGAAAACTACGAGTGGACAAATGAGTGATAGTGTACGAATGTACTTTGCGGATATTAAAAAAATCCCTTTGTTAGAACCAGAAGAAGAAAAATATATAGTTCAACATTTAGATGACCCTTGCAATTTCGAAAAATTAATTACAGCCAATTTACGCTTAGTTGTTTCGGTAGCCAAACGTTATCATGCTTATCATTTAAAATTAGAGGATTTGATTCAAGCCGGTAATGAAGGCTTAATTAGAGCAGCGCAAAAATTTGATTATCGTAAAGGATATCGTTTTTCTACTTATGCGGAATGGTGGATTAAATCTAAAATAACCCGTTGTTTAGTTGAAAGCGAAAGTACGATTCGAATTCCCGATAATCTTCATTATCGATTAATAAACTTTCAAAAAAAATTGGCCGCTATTAGCAGTGAATATGGGGTAAATGAAGAAGAAATGTCATCCGAATTTTTAGCCGAAAAATTAAACTTAGAAGTTTATCAAGTTGAACAAATGCGGCAATATCTTGGGGAACGAAATTTATTATCTTTAGACTATGCTTATCAAAATGAAGATAGTCCTGAGGCCACGGTTGAAGTTTATATGAGAATGGATGATTCGGCGCGCAATGTTGAAGATCAAGTATTGGATAGCCTAAAGTATGAAACTTTATATGAGGCTTTGCATATTTTGACCCCTAATCAATTAAAAATTGTGCAAATGCGGTATGGCTTAAATAATACGCGGTCGTATAAATTACAAGAAATTGCCGATATGTTTGGAACGAGCAGACAAGCTATTGATTCTTCTTTTAAAAGAGCCATCGCCAAACTTAGTGAATATTATAAAAAAAATAATTTGGCAAAAGGTAAAAAAGCGAAAATTGGCACTTCAGAAGGAGGAATCGAGCCAACAATAACTAGTGAAGATGGCATAACTGAAGATACGTCAGCCAAATTAGAACAAATGACAAGTTATGAACTAGCATTATATTATACTAAATTACTAAAAGAAAATAATTGGACGATAAATGATTTAATTAATAAATATGGTCATAATGCTTTCTATTATCAAAATTTGTTTGATATATTGCAATTAGATAAAAAAGTTATTAAGGCCTTAAATGATTGTGCAATTTCACTAGATGTGGCGCTTTTATTTCGCCATATCACCAATGAAGAAGAATTGAACTTTTATTTGAGTATGTTAATTTCTGGAAATTTATTGCCCGGGGAATTTCGTCAATTAATTTTAAATAATGAAAAAGAAAGAACTAGAAAATTAAATTAAGTTAAATAAATGATTTACTTTTTATAGATTTCTGCTTATAATAGTTCTCGTTTTGGGGCGAATTATAAGATGGATTTATATTTAAAAGATACTGCAGATATGGAAATATATAAACCTGGTAGTGATTTGGCTAGTGAGGCTAAATTATTTCTATATCAAAATAAGTTATTAAAAATATTTTCTAAAAATACGGATATTTTTAATAAAAGATATATAATTGAACAGTTATTAAAAAATAAAAAATATATCAATATTTCGGGATTAGTTTTGCCCGAAGAAAAAGTATTTTTAAAAAGTTATTTTAGTGGTTATTCGATGCCTTTTTATAGTAATTGTGAAAATATTAGTGATATTTTGTTTACCCCTAAATATTCGATGGCTTTTAAATTATTTATTTTAAAAGAAGTCTTAAAAATAATTTTACAAGTTGAGCAAATTCCTAAATTAAAAGATAATTTCTTTTTAGGCGATATTTATGGTAATAATTTTATTTGGGATAAAGATGCTTGTGTTGTTCGAGCTGTTGATATGGATGGTATTTATATTAATGGTAGTAAGGCTCAAGTTGCTTTTCATTTAGGACTTAATTCCCCATTTGTCAGTATGCAAAAATATCCTAAAGATCAAAGTAATGGGCGAATTATTTTTAATCATAATACCAGTATAGCTTGTTTTGGCATAATGTTAATTAATACTTTCGCGGGCACTTTTATTCCTTATTGGGAAAACTCACATTTTTGGGCTTATTTAAATTATTTGGCTACCTGTGGTATACCTAATGAAGTATTAGAACACTTAGCCAGTATTTACTTAGAAAAAGAGCCTAATGATTTTTATCCTGAACTTTTAGATCAAATTAATCCTAATAAAGATTATCATCTAACGCGGATACTTTAAAGCATAAATTTCTAATTGACAAACATAAAATAGTATAGTAAGATATTTGTGTTATTGAAAAAGGAAAGCGATATTGTATCCACCTGATTACAGATAGTAATGGGTTAAAAGCCAAGTTTTTAAGTTTAAAAATAAGGATAAATGGATACAATTGCGTATTCATTTTTTAATTATTATGGAGGTGCTAATTATAGCAAAAGATAATAACGAATTACCTATTAATGATAACATTAAAGTTCCAGAGGTAATGGTCATTGGGCCAAACGGGGAAAAGATGGGCCTAAAAAAAATCGAAGATGCGCTTACGCTTGCTAGTTATGCCGGACTCGATTTAGTTTTAATGAGTGGTAATGCCACTCCAGCTGTTGCCAAAATAATGGATTATAATAAATTCCGTTATGAAAAGCAAAAGAAACTAAAGGAAGCCCAAAAGAAGCAACGGGAAGCGAATAAAGATTTAAAGGAATATCGGTTATCACCCTTTATTGATGTGGGCGATTTTGAAACCCGGCGTCGCAATGCGGAAAGCTATTTAATTAAAGGACATAAAATTAAAGCGTTTATTCGGTTCAAAGGACGCCAAATTGCGAAACCCGAAATAGGTAAAGAGGTATTATTGAAATTTGCCGATGGTCTTAAAGATGTGGCAACGATTGAAACGGAACCCAAACTAGAAGGTCGGCAAATGTGGCTAATATTAGCCCCAATTAAAAAGGAAGGGAAGAATTAAAATGGCAAAATGCAAACAAAAAACTCATAAGTCTAGCGCGAAAGTTTTCAAGAAAAAGAAAAATGGCGAATTAACTTACATGAAATCTGGTAGTAACCATAAAACAGGTAAGGATACCGCTAAAGAAGTTAGACAAAGAAGAAATAAAGGAACATTAAGTAAAGGAGACAGAAACAGATTAAAATCTGTAATCTAGAGGTGAGAAAATGGCAAGAGTTAAAGGTGGAAATGTTTCCAAAAATCGTAGAAGAAAAGTATTAAAAGAAGCTAAAGGTTACTTTGGTTCTAAACATCGTTTATATAAGACGGCGCAAGAACAAGTTTTCCATAGTGGGGCTTATGCCTTCCGGGATCGGAAACAAAATAAACGGAATTTCCGGAAATTATGGATTACGCGGATTAATGCCGCTTGTCGGGAAAACGATATTAGTTATTCTAAATTTATCAATGGTTTAAGTAAAGCCGGTATT
>CANRAJ010000048.1 GCA_947628545.1 uncultured Bacilli bacterium
TATTTCTAGTATAACAATTACTTTTTATTTTTGCATCTTTTCTTGACACTTGTATACATTTTTCTGTGAATAGTAACTTTTTCTACTTGAAATTATCATAAAATCATATTATACTAAAATAGTCTTATTTAATAAGACAAGTGCCTATGCCCAAGTGGCGGAATAGGTAGACGCACAGGACTTAAAATCCTGCGGGTGTAATAACCCGTGCCGGTTCAAGTCCGGCCTTGGGCACCACGAGAAAATAAACTCCCATATTTTGGGAGTTTTTTCAATGAATTAAAATATTTTACCCCTTATTTACCTCTTAAATGATATTCCTTTCCAAAATCATTAATTATCTTATCCATTAATTTTGTCAGTTCCGCTTCTTGATAAAATTTATAAGTATTAGAATAAGGTTCTTGCTTATTAATAAAATCAAGAGCTTTGGTAACATCTGTTGCAACAATCTCAATCTCATCTATTTGAGATATTTCTTTTAATAGCTCATCAATATTTTTTAATGATATTGTATTATTTATAAATTTATTGTTAAAAGTCTTAAAATCATTTCTTTTTAATTCTCTTAGTTCTTTGGGACTTAAACAAGCATATTTTGTTTTTCTAATTTTAGTATAAAAATCATTGTTAAAATTATAATCAACATAAAGATGAAGCAAATAACCCCAATACAAGGGATTATTTTTTTCTAGTTCTGCTTGATATTTGGCTTTAAATTTTAAATATGTGGGTTCAATATTAACGCTAAAATGCGTTAATTTATGATCAAAAATTTTACTTATATTTTTAACAATAAAGCCATTATTAATATCGGGAAGAATATTTGCAAATAAAAAAGTATCGTAAGCTGAATCGCGATAATTAAAATACTTATTTACTCTTTTAGCAATTTCCAAATGCGTTTTCCAATTGGGCATAATTAACCTACTTTAGACCATATTCTTGGACTTTTTCTGCAATCCAATCGTCTAATTTATTTTTTAAAGGCAAAAAGCCCAACCGTGATTCTTCAATTTCTCCCGATTTAATTGTGGCTTTATAATTAATATTTTTAATTGATAATTTAAGTTGAAGATTAACATCATTAACTTCTAAAACTTGGCAATAGATTACCTCACCCATTTTCACAAAATCATTTAAGTTTTCTACATAACTATTTGATACTTCCGAAATATGAATTAATCCATTGTAAGAAGAATCGACATGTACAAAAATGCCATATTTCGTAATTCCCGAGACTTGGGCTTTAATAATATCTCCTTCTTTATACTCGGCCATAAAAACACCTTCTAAAATTAGTATACCATAAAATATTTTAAAAATTAATTGGCTAGCCCTTTACTTTACACTTAAAAGAATTTACAAATTACTTAATTGTCTTTATAATAGGATTGTGATAAAAATGAAAGAAGAAGAAATCGTAACGAAAATTAAAGAAATGATTGAGAAAATGCGGCCATATCTTAATATGGATGGGGGCGACATTGAATTTATTAAATATGAAGAAAACTATGTTTATATTAAACTATCGGGAACCTGCAGTAATTGTCTTTATCAAGATAATACGATTAATGAGGGCCTACTCCAAATGTTTCAAAGTGAAATACCCGAAATTGCAGGTATAATTAATGTTGATCTATAAGCCAATCAATTTTTTCAATGGGAGCATATTGGCAAATGGCATAGTAGGCCTCTTTTAAAAAGGCCTCATAATCATTAACTTTACTAATGATGGGAATAAGTAAATTCTCATCTTTTTCTTTGTTCATAACTTCTTCATAAACATCAAAGTAATAGGAAGGATATAAAAGACGAGCATAAAGCATTTGGTAACTATATAAAGATAAATGATTTAATTTTAAATATAGTTGTAATTCTTCTAAGGCATCAATATCTTCACTATTTGAGGCAAAAAATAAGGCCTTTAAGTATTCGGCAATATCGCGAATTTCTAAATCAAAGATAAAAGATAAGGGATTTAAATAATTTAATTTTAAATTAGGATAAAAGATGCGCCGATGGGATAAAACAATTTTATCATATAAAGTTTTTTGATAACTTTCGTTAGTTTTATTAACATAACTGATGGCATTTTCCGCTAAACCTAAGTAATAGCTTAAACTTTCTAAAACGGTGTATTTTTGATTGCCCAATTGGCTAATTTGATATTCAAAATAATCAACTTTAGCACTCCATAAAGCACCCCAATTATTGCGATATAATTTACTATGCTCACTACCTAAAATCAACTTTTTATTGGCCTCAGCCATATCGACAATATCATATTTTTCCATCATGTTGGCAACGGCAAATAAAATGTAATCAAACTCGCCAACTTTAGTTAAAACGCCACCATCTTTATTTAAAATAATGTCATGGCAATCAATTCCCTTTTCTTTCATACTTTTAGCACAATTTAAAATATCGTCTAATTCTTCTGGTAAGCGATTAAAAAAAACAAAAAAGTAATCACGATTGTTATACCTGAAATGGTATTTACCATCTAATTCTTCTATATCATCAACATCAATATTGTAATAAAAGAGAATTGTTTCTTTCATACTAAGATTTTATTCTAAAAGAATTTTTTTAGTACCATTTGGGCTGGTTATTAAATATTTTAATTTATTGCTATTTTATAAGGATTTTTTTCGGTTCCCAATCCTCCAGTTATTTTAACATCTGATGAAAGATATAATACGGGGCGAGCAATATTATGATTACTAACGCAATTTGCTCGGCTTTCGACAAAACCCAATATGTTAATATTTCTAATAAAACTACCATTATCTGTAATACGGGAAATTGTCCATTCGTGTAATCCTAAATACAACCAATTATTATTAACAACATCTTGTCTGTAATCGTAAGAAATTGTGTTCCAATATTGAGGTAGAGTTCCATACATATAATCGCTTATATACATAAGTCCAATATTACTATCGTAGGTTAAATCATTTAATTCATTACACTGCCTTGCTTGTAAAGCATTTCCTTCTGTATAACAGTTAATACTGGCACTGGTAATTTTTTGAGTACCCAGTTCCGATTCATATACTTCCTTAGCATTGCCATAATTAGTTGTTCCTCCCACAACCCAAGTATGTCTTGCTATTATTTTTTTATAATCAGCAGCAATAGAATCATAAAACTTTGTATTTAAGTTAATTTTATTTAAATTACTATCTTTCCACATATTTACGCTTCCACTATTAGTATTATTCCAGTAATATATTAATAATTTAGCATAATTTTTTCCTTTATAATTGGCATCACCATATGGGCATACCCCACTATATGCGCTTCCTACAGGATCATCTTTATCTCCTAAATCTTCTTTAGTGGCTCCATCTGCTTTAATGATTTTTAGTTCATATTGATCAGCATTATTTTTAAATAAGCCAATGATCCGATATAAATATTTATAACCCGCATCATTTGGATTATTGGAACATTCGCCACCAAAGCAAATATAATTATTTACGCTAGCACTAGAACCACTATATCGGTAACTGAAATCTTTTGTTTCTAAATTGCTATTAGTATATTCACCAACTCCATCATGATAATACATATTATTATCCCCATCTTTTTGATATAAACTTATTAAATATTTAGTAAATATTTCATGATCAAAATAAAGATAACATTTATCACTACTTTGAGCATTAACTTTAGCGCTTCTGGTTTCTTCATCCCAGATAAGTTTACTACCATTTTCGCAACCACTTAAAGTTTCATTAAATTTATATTTAGCATCCGGCCATGTATTATCCTTATATTCTTCGTAATTTCCCGTCGTTGTCTCAATCATCATACTTATTAAATTACTTGAATTTTTCTTAGTTACTTTATTTTCTCTTAATATTTCGCGCGGATTTAAAATTAAATAAATATTTAAACTAATGGCGACAGTTGCTATAAATGTCATAATTAAAAAGGGAACATTGTGTTTCATGTGATCACCTATTTTCCCTTTTATTATATATATATATATATATTTGCAAGTCTTTTGAAGCAAAAAAGATATGTCTATCACTAAACATATCTTATTAATTAATTTTTAATTTAGGAATTAAAATAATAATTATTTGTTAAACTTAGCCACTAAAGCATCAAACATATTTTCACAGGCCTTTAAGAAGGCTTCTTTATCGGCCGCGATATCAACAGGGGCTGCTGGTTTTTCTGGTGCGGGAATTGGTTCTACTACTGGTTCAGGCATTACTGGGCTAACTGGGGATTCCGGAACTTCAGGAGCAACTGGGGCTGCTGGAGCAACAGGTTCCACTGGTACAGGATCAGGAGTTGGCATTTCTGGACCTACTACTGGCGCTTCAGGCATCACAGGAGCAGCCGGTGCCACTGGTTCCACTGGTGTAGGTTCTACAGGCATTGGGCCAACAGAACTTACCTCAGGCATTGGACTTGCTGCTGGTGCTTCAGGCATTGCTGGAGCAACTGGGGCAGTAGGTGCTACAGGTTCAACTGGGGCTATATTAGCAGGAGCCGCATCCGCAACAGCAGGGGCATTATCAGCTAAAGTCGCCTTTAAAGCATCAAATGAAGCAACCGGTAAAGTTAATTGTTTATAATAAACATCATCCCCGGTATATTCTTCTCCAACTGGCGTACTAATAATTTGATTACCCGCGATAATATTTCTTAAATTATCTTTAACGGCATTCCATTCATTCGCATCAGCGATAGTTAATAATTTATTATCTTGAATCTTGGAAATTAAAATAACTGGTAAACCCATACTCCCAACGGATTCATTATCTAAGACAACATAATCACCATAAGTGCCTTTGAAAGCCGTTATGACAGGTTTTTCTACAACATTTCCTGAAGTTAAAGTTATTTTTACTTTTTTCATCACATTCATTCCCTTCTCTATTCTTTAATCATTATAACAAAATACCTTGTGCTTTTCAAGTTACTTTCTTTTTTGTTTTAAGATAAAATACTTACAACCATAAGCACAATATTTTTTAATATAATCATGAACAAAAGCATAATCATTTATTTTTTTATAATTTTTATTATTTTTCTCATTAAATCCTTTTAATCTTAGTTTGCCATAAGCATAATCGCCTAAAATATAATCATAAGCGGCAAAATAATCTGTTACCATTTCTTTTAATAATTCTTGATCAATTTCGGCCTCGTGATTTTCGATAACTTCATAACATAAATCATTTATTTTTATTTCCATAACCTACTCCCTAAAATACTAAGTAACGAATAATTACGCCGAGCATCACTAGTGTTGTAATAACCCCCATTATTAACAAAATATCTACATAACCATTACCACTGGTCATTTTATCATTGGCATGATCATGTTCTTCAATCGCTTTTTCTAGTAGATATTCTTTATTAATTGCATTTTCACGAATTTTAAAGTAATCATATACTTGGTGATTTAATTTTTCTAATTCTTCAATTGGTAAACTCCGCACATAATCCATTGTTAAACCCATGATTTCATAACTACGATTATTTAAGAAATTCTTTGTAGCTTCTTCTTCAATTTTTTCATGCGTACTTAATTCGGTATTAAAATAATTTTTAATTTCCATCGGATCATTCTTGGCCATTAAGTAGTTATAAGATAATTTTAATGGTTCTTTAGAATCCGGGGTATATAATATTTCATAAAAATCTTTTATTTCTTGTTCTAATAAATGAAAGTTTAATTTTTTCGCAATTAACATATCAATTAAAATCTTTTGGACAGAAACAAAGTAAGGATTATCTTTTTTAATTGTTAAGTGTTCATTTTCTTGATCAATTTTATAAAAAGCATCCAGTTCGGTAAAAAAGCGATTGATTTCGGCATCGGGATAACCAAACTTTTTTAAATTATTTTTTAATATTTCTGCATTATCGACGTTATAGGGATTAATAATATCGGCTTCACTATAAATGATATTTAAAAGTCGAATACAACCAACTAAAAAAGAATCATAAACTAAACCGGTTTGTTTATCTTTTGTGGCTAAATAATCATTTATGGCTTTTGTAAATGCTTCGTTTATAAATACCCTTTCCACTTTAATGCTCACCTATTATAAATTATATCACAATTAAAGAGGAACGCAATAAAAACCTGTGCTTAACTGGAAGTTTTTAGTTCCGATTCGTAAATATTACTTTCTTTAGTAAGCGTATCGCCATAGATTGCTGGTACCCGACCATTAATGATTTTGGAGGCCACTAAAACATCGTAACTAATTTTTTGTTCTTCCTTTTGCACTGGACTAATTATTTCATGAGTGGCTTCCACTGTGATAAAGATTTCAATTAAAGCGTTATTAAGGCCATAATTAGTGACTTTCGTTTTAATATTAGTAAGTAAACTCCCAATAAAATTAACCTGTAAATAAACCTTGGGTCCTAGGTTACTAAGTAAGGCATTAGAACTAGCACTAAAAAGGGGCACAGTTAAAATTAAGCCCTTAACTCCTGGACTAAGATTACGACTCGTAAGATCACTTTTACCCTGTTCTAAATCCGTAATATTTTGCGTTAATTCTTTCGTAATAATATCTAACACTTGATATGTTTTTTCTAAATTAATATTAACATTTAAGATTTCGCCATCTTGATTTTTATAAATATCTAAAACATCATCAAAATTAGTTTTGGCCATAATATCATAACTTAAATGACTACTTAAAAAATACTTATAAACTTTATTAATTTCTTGTTTAGCCACATTGACAATTTTTGGATTCAATTCCCGATAGTAAGTATGCACAAAAAAATAAGTCAAAGCGCCAATTAAAATGATAATTATACTAATTTTGGTTTTCATATTTAATTTTTTTCTTTGCCTTATTCGTTTCATATTAAATAATATGATTACTTTTTAAAAACTAATAATTGATTTTAAGAAGAAGAACAATCCTAAAAGGAAACCAACGATGACTAACACAATGAGAATTTTTACGCCTAAACCTAATCTTTCTTCATCACTTTCATCAGTACTTAAATCTTTTTTCTTAAAAATATTCGAGGTATAAAAGGATTCATCTAATTCCGTAGTTTTATTCATAACTTTACTAGTTTTTTCCACTTTTGCGATTTCGTCTTTTATTTCTTCAATCGCATTGGTATCCGTAATTTTATTTTCTTTTGTATCTTCTTTTACTTCCACCTTCGGTGTCTCGGTTTTTGGTTTTTCTTGTGGTGGTAAAGTAATTTTTTCTAAAGTATCCGTTTTATCTTTTTGTTCATTAATCGTAATAGTATTAATTAAATTTAGTAAGTCGTTATCTTCCGGTCTTTTTTCTTTGGGTTCAACCGGTTCAGAAATATGGAGATTTTTTAAAATATCAAATTGCGTATCACGGAGTTTCTTCGCCCGGGCTTCTTCATAACTTTCGTCTTTTTCATCCCGTGCCTTTTCTAAAAAAACATTTAAATCGTATTCTTTGGTCGGTGATTCCGGAATTTCATCTTCTTCCGGATTTTCCTCTAGACGAATACTTTTCCGTTTCGGCATATCTTTATATTTGGTATCCAAGATTTTTTTAATTTTTTCAATATCAATTTGTTGTTCTTGCTTACCGATTACTGTAGCATTGCTTCTTAAAGTAAACCGATCGATTTCATTATTATTGATTTCGGCATAAAGTTTAGTATTGCGTGCTACGCGGCTAGGAACATCAGCAGTATCATTTTTTTCATATTTTGACATTCTTGTATCCATACTATTACCTCATTTAAATGATAGCACATTTATTGTCAAATGAAAATATTAAAGATTGATTTTTACAATGAAAATATTAAAGATTGATTTTTAACACTTGTTTGACTTATAATTAAACAAGGAGGCAAGTTATGGAATTAAAAGTTAAACAAGAAGCATGTATTGGATGTGGTGCTTGTGTGGCTAACGATCCAGCCCACTTTGAATTTGATGAACAAGGATTATCGCATGTTATAAGTCAAGAAAATCTTGATTCCGAAAATGTTAAAACGGCGATTGAATCTTGTCCAACATCCGCGATAGCATTAGAAGAAAATGAAGAATGTCACTGCGAACATTGTGATTGTCATAAAGAAGAAGGTGAATAATTAATGAAAGTTTATAAAAAGAATTTACCCGATGGTGTTAAATACCAATTTTCAACGGAAAAAGGGGTAAAAGTTAAATTAATAAATAAAAAATATTTAAAAAAGAAAAACAAAAAAAATAGTCAAGATAAATAATATCGAGACTATTTTTTCTTGGATACCAAAACTAATGCCGCGAATCCACCGATTAAAACTAGGAAGATAACGGCTACTACTAAACCATCATTTCGCGTTTCTTTAATAATGTCTTCTTTAAGACATGCTTCTTTTAATGTTTCGGGATGCACTTCAATATTATTTTCTTCTATTACTTCTTGAACGACATCTTCATATTCATCATCTTGATACATTGCCAAAACTTTTTCAATTAAATCAGTTCCATCGGAACCGAAGCCCACTTTATATTGATTGCCATAAACAATAAAAGGTACTCCTGATTCGGTATTTTCTAATTTGTCACTAACTAAGGTTTTTAAGCCTAAATTATCGGCATCATTATAAGTTTCATAAGCAACAATTTCAAAATAATCTTTAAATTGATCAGCATGCGCATTAAAAAAAGTTAAAAAGTCATTGCAATGCGGACAGCCGTCACCCCGGAATAAGTAAATAGTTACTTTTTCATGATCCGTAACCTCAGGAACATCAATGTTAAGTTTAGCTGCTTTAACAGATGCCATAGTTATGAAAAATAAACTTGTAATAGTTAGAAATATTTTTGTTAATTTTGTCATTTTTACCTCCATGAACTAATTTTACATCAATAATATTTTTTTGTAAACTTTAAGTCCCGAGAAAATGTAACAAATGTAACAAATACTTGAAATTAAAAATATAGATATGTTATAATATCGGTGTTAACCCAATGCGGGTGTAGTTTAATGGTAGAATTCCAGCCTTCCAAGCTGACCACGAGGGTTCGATTCCCTTCACCCGCTCCATTGACGAATCTGTTCGAACTTTTCGGACATTGATATATAGAAATCAATCGAAAGATTGGTTTTTTTGTTG
>CANRAJ010000049.1 GCA_947628545.1 uncultured Bacilli bacterium
TTACTGGTCGGGTAGCGACAATTGAATACGATCCAAACCGGACGGCCAATATTGCGTTAATTAATTATCGCGATGGTGAAAAAAGATATATCATTGCCCCTAATGGGTTAAAAGTCGGTATGATTATCGAAAACGGGGAAAAGGCGGATATCAAAGTTGGTAATGCTTTACCACTTAAGAATATTCCCGTTGGTACCGTTGTTCACTGTATTGAACTTCAACCGGGCAAGGGCGCCGAAATCTGCCGGAGTGCTGGTTCTTCAGCCCAAATTCTTGGCCGGGAAGGTAAATATGTTTTACTAAGATTACAATCTGGTGAAACGCGGAAAATTTTAGGTACTTGCATGGCTACTGTTGGGGTAGTTGGCAACGAAGATGCTAAATTAGTTAATTTAGGAAAAGCCGGTCGGAAAAGACATATGGGCATTAGACCTACAAACCGTGGTAGTGTTATGAACCCTAATGATCACCCTCATGGTGGTGGAGAAGGCCGTGCTCCTGTTGGTCGCAAGAGCCCAATGACTCCTTGGGGTAAACCTGCTCTTGGACATAAAACACGGAAAACGAAAAAGGCCTCTGAAAAACTAATTATTAGTCGGAAGGCCAAATAGGAGGATTAAATGGCAAGAAGTTTGAAAAAAGGACCTTATGTTGAAGCGTCCCTAATGAAAAAAGTAAAAGCAATGAATGAAAGCGGCAAAAAAACGGTTATTAAAACTTGGTCAAGAAGATCAACTATCTTCCCTGATTTCGTGGGACATACCTTTGCTGTGCACAATGGTAAAGATTTTATCCCTGTTTATGTAACCGAAGAAATGGTAGGTCATAAATTAGGTGAGTTTAGTCAAACTCGTAAATTTGGTGGCCACGCTGGTAATAAGTAGGAGGTATTCATGGAAGCTTACGCAATACATAAAAATGCTTTAATTAAACCAAGACTTGCTCGGATGACTATGGATTTAATTAGAGGTAAAGATGTTAAAACGGCTCAAGGTATTTTAGAAAATACGAATACGAAAGCCAGTCGCTTAATTTTAAAAGTTTTAAATTCAGCTGTTGCTAACGCTGTTAATAATAATGGTGCTAACGAAGCGGATTTAAGAATTAAAGAATGCTATATTAATCCAGGACCTGTTTATAAAAGAATTAAATTTGCTTCTCGGGGTCATGTTGATCGTCATGATAAGAGAAGTTCACACATTACCGTTTGTGTAACTGATGAAAAAGGAGGTAAATAGGAGATGGGACAAAAAGTTAATCCAATAGGATATCGACTTGGTGTCAATAAAGATTGGCAATCTAAATGGTATGCGGATAAAGATTATGCTGATAAATTAATCAAAGATGTTAAAATCCGGGAATATTTAGAAACTAATCTTAAAGATGCTGCTATTGCGGCCATTATCGTGGAAAGAAAAGGCAAACGCCTTGAAATTTCGATTTATACGGCTAAACCTGGTGTTATCATCGGTCGCGGTGGTGAAGATATTGAAAAATTACGGAAGAAAATTGCTAAATTAATTGGCGAAGAAGTATATATCAATATTGTTGAAGAAAAGAATCCTGATTTAAATGCGCGTTTAGTAGCCAAAAATATTGCTAGTCAAATTGAAGCCCGGGCACCATTTAGATCAGTGCAAAAAAGAGCTATCCGCAATACAATGAAAGCGGGAGCTAAAGGTTGTAAAACTAGTGTATCAGGTCGTTTAGGTGGTGCCGAAATGGCGCGGACTGAAGGTTATACCGAAGGTACAGTGCCTCTACATACGATTAGAGCAGATGTCGATTATGCTACGGCCGAAGCCAATACAACCTATGGTAAAATCGGGGTTAAAGTTTGGATTTATAAAAACGAAATTTTACCTGATAAAAAACCAGTGAAGGGAGCTGATAACCATGTTGATGCCAAAGCGAACTAAATATCGGAAAAGCCATCGTTTAAGTTATGATGGTCATGCCAAAGGTAATTTAGAATTAAATTTTGGAGAATATGGTTTAAAGGCCTTAGAAGGTGGCTGGATTTCAGCCCGTCAAATCGAAGCAGCCAGAATTGCAATGACTCGTTATATGAAACGGGGCGGAAAAGTATTTATTAATATTTTCCCTCATATGCCAAGAACCAAAAAACCGCTTGAAACTCGGCAAGGTAAAGGTAAAGGTAACGTTGAAGAATGGGTAGCAGTTGTTAAAACTGGCAAAATTATGTTTGAAATAACTGGTGTCGATGAAGCCACAGCGCGCGAAGCCCTACGGCTTGCTTCACACAAGTTATCAATTAAAACAAAATTCGTAAAAAAGGATGGTGATTCTCTTGGAAACTAAGGAACTAAGAAAATTATCCAATGAAGAATTGACGAAGAAAATTAAAGCAACGAAAGAAGAATTATTTACTAAAAGAATGCAACAAGCCAGTGGTACTTTAGAAAAACCAGCCCAATTAAAACAATTGCGGCGGGATGTTGCAAAAATGAAAACAATTCTTAAAGAAAGAGAAATAAGTGGAGGTGTTAAATAATGACAGATAATAAACCAGTGCTAGTTGGTAAAGTTGTTAGTGCCGGCAATAATAAAACCATTACAGTTTTAGTTGAAACGGCGAAAAAACACCCACTTTATGGTAAAAGAGTGAAATATTCGAAGAAATATGCCGCTCATGATGAAAATAATAAAGCAAAAGTAGGAGATACAGTCAAAATTAGAATGACTAGACCATTATCTAAAACTAAAAGATATGAACTAGTAGAAGTTTTAATTGAAGCTGTTATCCTTTAGGGAGGTCTATTTATGGTAATGCAAGAATCAAGACTAAATGTTGCTGATAATAGTGGCGCTCGGGAACTTCTAGTTATTAGAGTAATGGGCGGATCTAAAGTTAAATATGGTAACATTGGTGATGTTGTTGTGGGAACTGTGAAAAAAGCTATCCCTAATAGCCCAATTAAAAAGGGTAAAGTAGTTAAGGCCGTTATTGTGCGGACGGTTGATGGTGTAAGACGCTCTGATGGTTCATACATTAAATTCAGCGATAACGCATGTGTCTTAATTAAGGATGATAAATCCCCAGTGGGAACACGGGTATTAGGCCCCGTTGCCAGAGAGTTAAGAGAAAAAGATTATATGAAGATCGTTTCTTTAGCTCCCGAAGTTTTATAGGAGGATGACATGAAAGTTAAAGTAGGAGATAATGTTAAAATCCTTGCTGGTAAAGATAAAGGTAAAACTGGCAAAGTAATTAGAACTTTAAAACGTGAAAATCGGGTTGTTGTCGAAGGTATTAACATGATTAAGAAACATTCTAAACCAACGAATACGAACGATAAAGGCGGTATCTTCGATATTGAAGCGCCAATTCATGTATCAAATGTTAAAGTTGAAGTAGTTGAAAAGAAGCCAAAAGCTCCAAAGGCAGCAAAGGTTGCAGCCAAAGAAGAAAAGCCAGCGAAAGCAACAGCCAAAAAGGCCGCACCTAAAACGGAAGCTAAAGCCGAAAAACCAGCGAAAAAAACGACAAAGAAAGCGAGTAAATAGGATATGAGTAATTTTAAAGAATTATATAATAAACAAATTGTACCTAGTTTAATGGATGAATATAAATATTCTTCTGTTATGGCGGTACCTCGTTTAGAAAAAATAGTTATTAATATGGGTGTTGGTGAAGGTAGCAAAGATGAAAAATTCATTAATGCCGCCATCAAAGATTTAGAACAAATCACGGGTCAAAAGCCAATTGTTACAAAAGCTCATAAATCTATTGCTGGTTTTAAAATCAGAGAAGGTCAATCAATTGGTGTTAAAGTAACACTAAGAGGCGAAAACATGTATAATTTCTTAGAAAAATTAATTCGTATTGGTCTTCCACGGGTCCGGGATTTCCGGGGCGTATCTGGACATTCTTTCGATGGTCATGGTAATTATACAATTGGCATCAAAGAACAATTAATTTTCCCAGAAATTGAATATGACGAAGTAGTAAAAGTAAGAGGAATGGATATTGTTTTTGTAACAACTGCAAAAACTAATGACGAAGCCAAAAGTTTACTTAAGGGCTTCGGTATGCCATTTAAGAATTAAGGAGGATAAATTATGGCTAAGAAAAGTATGATTGCAAAAAATAAAAGAACCCCTAAATTCTCTACCAGAGCATATACGAGATGTAATCGTTGTGGTCGACCTCATGGTGTTTTAAGAAAATACGGAATTTGTAGAATTTGCTTTAGAGAATTAGCGAACGAAGGTAAATTACCTGGCGTTAAAAAATCTAGTTGGTAAGAAGGAGGAATAAGATGTTTGTACAAGATAAAATCGCGGATATGTTAACCCGAATCCGGAATGCAAATCAAATGAAATACCCAACGGTTGAAGTTGTGGGTACCAAAATGACTTTAGGTATTGCGGAAATATTAAAAAGAGAAGGTTACATTGCGGATTATGTTTACGAAAAAGATACGAAAGGTGATAAATTAACGCTTACGCTTAAATATGGCGAAAAGAAAGAAAAAGTTATCACTGGTTTAAAACGGATTAGTAAATCTGGTTTAAGAGTTTATGTTAAAGCGGATGAAGTTCCTCGGGTACTAAATGGATTAGGTATTGCGATAATTTCCACATCTGAAGGTTTAATGACTGATAAAGAAGCGCGGGCTAAAAGGTTAGGAGGCGAAGTTCTTGCCTATATTTGGTAAGGTATTATGAGTAGAATTGGTGAAAGAAAATTAACGATTCCCGACAATGTTACTGTTACCGTTGATGGCAGTGAACTTACGGTAAAAGGACCTAAAGGCGAATTAAAATTAACCGTTGATGAATTAATTAAAGTTGAAATTCAAGATAACATTTTAGCAACTATCCAAAAGAAACCATCTAAAAGAGCTAATGTTATGCAAGGAACCATGAATTCCTTAATTAATAATATGCTTATTGGGGTATCTCAAGGATACGAAAAATCCCTAGAAGCAGTTGGGGTTGGATACCGTTTTAATGTAGCGGGTAATAAAATTACAATTAATGCTGGTTATTCTCATCCAGTGGTTATGGAAGTACCAAGTGGTATGAGCGCAACTAGCGAATCAAATACGGAACTTACAATTCATGGCATTGATAAACAAAGAGTATCTGAGTTTGCGGCCAAAGTAAGAGAAGTAAGAGAACCAGAACCTTATAAAGGTAAAGGTATTAGATATAAAGATGAACATGTTCGTCATAAAGACGGCAAGAAAGCAGCGTAAGGAGGTTAAATTATGATAAAGAAAGAAGCAACTAATAAAGCTAGATTAAGAAGACACATTAGAGTGCGGAATAATTTAAGTGGCACGAAAGAAGTTCCTAGATTAAATGTTTTTCGTTCTAATAATGGTATCTATGTTCAAGTTATCGATGATGAAGCCGGAAAAACCTTAGCTAGTTCATCAAATCTCGAATTAAAAATTAAAAATGGTAGCAATATTGAAGCGGCTAAAGCCGTAGGTAAAGATATTGCCGAAAAATGTAAAAAATTAAAAATTAAGAAAGTTGTATTTGACCGTGGCGGTTATCAATATCATGGTCGGGTCTCTGCTCTTGCGGACGCTGCAAGAGAAGCAGGACTAGAATTTTAAGGAGGACGCATGAGAAATCAAAAGTTTGACCAAAAGAAAAGTCTATTAGAAGAAAAAGTTATTTCTATTGGCAGAGTAACAAAAGTTACCCAAGGTGGTAGACACTTTCGGTTTTCTGCAACCGTCGCTGTTGGCAACCGGAAGGGCTTAATTGGTATTGGTAATGGTAAGGCCAATGAAGTTCCGGAAGCAATAAAGAAGGCCTTACAAGCAGCCCAAAAGAATGTTGTTAAAGTTGCCTTACTAGATAACCGGACTATTCCACATGAAGCAACTGCTAAAGTTGGTCGGTCTGTGGTGTTATTAAAACCGGCTAAAGAAGGTCGCGGAATCATTGCTGGTGGAGCTGCCAGAGCCGTTTTAGAACTTGCTGGGGTTAAAGATATCGTTTCTAAATCCCTTGGTTCTAATACGCAAGTTAATGTGGCTAAGGCCACTTTAGATGCCCTCCTAATGCAAAGAACTCCCGAACATATTGCTGAACTTCGGGGGAAGAAAGTAGAGGAGTTATAATATGAAATTAGAAAATTTACCAAGAAGTAATGAAACCAAAGCCAGTAAAAGAGTTGGTCGGGGACCAGGAAGCGGCATGGGTAAAACATCTACTCGTGGCGAAAAAGGTCAAAAGGCCAGAAGCGGGGCTTCAATCAAAGCATGGTTCCAAGGTGGCCAAACTCCATTACATAGAAGAATTCCGATTCGTGGTTTCAATAATAAAAACTTTAGCGTACGCTATGCCACCCTTAATTTAGCGGACTTAGAAAAGTTCTTTAATGATGGGGATGTTGTAACTCCTGAAGTTTTAAAAGAAAGAAAAATTATTAAGAAAGAATTAAGTGGCGTTAAAATCTTAGCCAATGGTAACTTAACGAAAAAGTTAACTGTTAAAGCCCATAGATTTTCAACGGCTGCTGTAACAAAAATCGAAAACGCTGGTGGCAAAGCAGAGGTGATCTAAGATGTTTAAAGTGTTTACCCAACTATTTAGTAAAAACAATAAAGATATTCGCAAAAAGATTTATTTTACCTTATTCTGTTTAGGGGTATTTTGCTTGGGTACCACGATTACCATTCCTTGGGCCTCAGTTGTTTATGAAAATTTGGGATTTTTAGAAATCTTTAACTTAATGAGTGGGGGCGGTTTAAGAAATTTCTCCATCTTTGGGTTAGGGGTTTCCCCTTATATTACGGCTTCAATTATTACCCAACTTTTGGAAACGGATATCTTTCCTTATTTCAAAGAGTTAAAAGATCAAGGGTATGTTGGACGTCAAAAAATTAACAAAATTACCCGGTACTTAGGTATTATTATTGGTTTTTTACAAGCGTATGTTCTATGTGTCTTTTATTTAAAGGGTGCCGATGTATTTACCATGTTAAAAACCGCATTGGTTATGACCGCGGGAACGGCCTTCTGTTTATGGATGGGCGATCAAATTACCAATAAAGGCATTGGTAATGGTCAATCAATGTTGATTATGGCTGGGATTATTCAAAGCATGCCGGGCGTATTCACGGGGGCTTATGAAGGTTTAGTAACGGCTAGTACAAGCTGGACAGGTTGGTTATTCTTTGCTATGTTTGTTCTTATCTATATTTTGATTATTGTGGGTATTATTTGGGTGCAATTAGCCGAAAGAAGAATCCCGATTCAATATGCCAATCGGACAAATAGTGCCTATGGTGCTCAACAAAGCTATTTACCAATCAAAATTAATTCCGCAGGGGTTATGCCTGTAATCTTTGCGTCCGTTATTACGACAATTCCGGCGACAATCGTTGGCGTTATCGGTAACGAAAAAGCCATTAATTTTGTTAATAATTATATTGTTAATACCTCAACAACGGGCTTTATCTTATATATTTTATTAATCTTCTTATTTGGTTATGTTTATACTTTCTATATTGCGATGAATCCCGATGAAATGAGTAAAAATGTTAATGAACGAGGCGGCTATATTCCTGGTGTGAGACCAGGGGAAGATACCAGCAAATACATTGGTAATTCCTTAGGTAAATTAACCGTGGTTGGTAGTATTTTCTTAATTATTCTCGCGGCCTTGCCAGTTTTAATTTCGAAATTCACGGACCTACCGGCTTCCGTATCTATCGGAGGAACCGGAATCCTGATTGTTGTCGGGGTGGCTATTGAAACTTATAAACAACTAGAAAGTGGTTTAATATCTCGTAGTTATACAGCCCGGAGAAAGCGGTTAAGATGAAAAATGTTATTTTAATTGCCCCTCCGGCTGCCGGCAAGGGGACGCAAGCGGAAATCCTAGTTAATGATTTTGGTTATGAACATATCTCCATGGGAGATTTACTTCGGGAGGTCATGGCTAGTGGTTCGGCCCTAGGTCAAGAAATTAAAACCTTAATTGATGCCGGAAAATTAGTTGATGATGAACTTACTTTTCCTTTAATCAAAAACAAGTTGCAAACAATCCAAGGTAAACCATTTATTTCCGATGGTTTTCCCCGAACTCTTAATCAAGCGCAACATTTTGAAACAATTTTAAAAGAATTAAATATTACGGATTATGTGGTTATTCTTTTAAATCTTAGTGAAGAAGCGGCGCTTAAAAGAATCAGTGGTCGTTTAATTTGCAGCTGTGGCAAATCATATAATATTTATAATGATAATTTAAAACCTAAGCAAGAAGGCATCTGTGATAAATGCGGTCAGGCCTTGGTTAAAAGAGATGATGATAACCTAACTAGTTTCCAACAACGATATGAAATCTTTCAAACCAATATTGAACCAATTTTAGATTTTTATCGGCAAAGAAATAAATTACAAATTGTCGATGTCGATCGCAGTGTGGCTGAAATTGCTGGGTCAATAAAGGAAATAATAACTCATGATTAGCATTAAAAGTGATCGCGAAATTGCTTTAATGAAAGAAGCCGGCAAATATAATGTTATGGTTTTAAAGGCCGTCGAAAAGTTTTTAAGACCCGGCATTACGACCAAACAAATTGATACTTTGGTCAACCGGCTGATTCATGAATATGGCTGTGAACCATCTTGTTTAGGAT